>CALZHX010000270.1 GCA_945787435.1 uncultured Woeseiaceae bacterium | reverse complement strand
GGCCGGTCACAGTGGCAAAACCGGCCGCTTCCAGTATCTCGAGGATATCGCGCTCGAGTATGGCTTCCTGATGGTTCTCGAGGGTATTACCGAGTAGCAACAAGCAAAATCGAAACGCCGAATCGCAGCCACCTCGCCTGTAGCCCCTAGAACGGCCCGTTCACGACAGACGGTGTATGCCAGAACGCCGCCCAGACTGTTTCGTCGCCGACGTAGTACACGGTGTCATCATGAATGAATGCCCGGCTTCGCGCCGTCCAGCTCGGGCCATTCGGACCGATATCGGGCGGGTCGATTGATCCTACTGCGTTCAATGCCGCCAGTGCCGGCATAGTCTTGTCGCGAATCTCGAATAGATGCAGCGTAGTGCCGAGAAACTCGAAATTGCCGTTCGTCCCGAATACATCGACCGGGATCGTGAATCGATCGACGCCGGCTTGCGCATCCGCCTGGTAGGTGAATGCATGCCGGTCGTAGGCGGCCTCGCTCCAGGTACCCGGGCCGCCAATCGTTGTGCTGCCGCGTGACAGCGGTTGGGCGATATTCGACACGTCGAAAAGCTCGAGCTTTACGCCACCCTGTGCGCCCCTGCCGAGGCCCAGCAACAGGTCGTCATTGACGGGGTGCAAGAACTCGGAGAATCCTGCGACCTCGAGCTCACCGGCGATGAACGGGTCAGCCGGGTCAGAGAGGTCGATCGCATACAGTGGGTCGATCCGCTCGAAGGTCACGGCGTATGCCTTGTCATCGAGGAACCGGACGCCAAACAGCATCTCATTGGGCTTGCCGATTTCCTCCGGGCGACTGCTGTTCGGCAGTGTCGAGACGATGTCGAGTTGCGGCAGTGTCGTTGACTCGCGCAAGACGTAAAGCTGGTGGTCAACGAAATCATCGCTGGTCCAGTCAAACTGTGATGCAACAAGCCGCAGGTCCCCGGCGCTTTCGCTCATGCGGAAATCCGCCTGCCCGCCACGCCAGACCGCGCCCTCGATGTCCGCAGAGCCGCGATAGTTGATCCGGGTCCCATCCAGCGCGAACTTGTGGATACGCGTGATATCACGCTGCAGAGCAGTGTCCGGTTTCAACTCAGTAAAGTACAGCGCTGACTCCGAGACGTACACGCCGTAGGCATTTTCGCTGTAACAGGTGGTCGTGAAGTTCGCCGGGTCGTCTACCGGCACAGCGGTTATGCTTGTGAGCACAGGGTTGATTGACGGGTCATCATCCGTCGTGACCATGCAGTTCTCAGGCTGCACGAGCATCTTGGTCTCGCCAGCAATTGTGATCTTCGGCATAAGGTCATCGATCGTGACATCAGCCAGGAGCGCCCGGTTTTCAGCCTGCTCAGCTGCGGTAGTCACGTAGTAATGCAGCCCATCGAGCCACGGCGTATATCGGCTTACAATGTAGACGGTATTGCCGATACGCCGGCTATCGACAAAAACGCCATCGATGCTCGCCTCGATCTCCAGCGCCGGATTGGCAATATCACTGACATCATAAAAACGGAACCCCAGTTTTTCCGGCGCCCAGATCGCAAAGTCTGCCCACATCGCGCCAAAGCTGCCGTAGACCATCTGTCCTGTCAGGGCGAACATCCTGCCGTCGTCGAGGTACATGCCCTGCACCGAGATATCATCTTCAAGCGGAATGCTGCTCACGAGACTGGCAGCGCCGTTGGCAGGATCCGTGGCGAGGATGCGCACCGAGCGTTCAGGCACCGGTGCTGGATCATCGCTGGCAGGCACAGCGTTCTCTGCCAGGAAGCAGCAGTGGAAAAACCGCCGGGGTGCGATGAACAGGTGGTCGCCGTCGTAGCGCACAGCGTCAAACTCGTCGACGTTGGCCTCTTGCGTGTAGGTTCCGGTGAAGTTGCTGTCGGGGGCAGCACCGGCGATCCCGAGTTGCTCATCGCTGCTCATCGACGTCAGGCCGGCTTTAATAGAGGCCTCGAATGCGGCTACATCTGTGACCGGGCTGAGCATGCCACGCGGATCGGGATCGGGTGAATCACCAGACGTCGAACTGGAGCCGCAACCTGACAGCGCCAGTACAACCACGCCGAACAAAACGACAGTGAGATTCTTCATAGTTCCACCTCCATCCTGCGTTACAGTATCAGCCTATGCCGGTTGGGCAATACTGTCTGTGAGGAAGTTCCGTAACATTGTGAAAGTCTTGGAAAACAACCATTTAACAAAATGAGGAAAATCATGAAGAAATCACTTTTGAGCGCATTCGCATCTGTGGCACTCCTGAGTTTTTCGGCGGGAGCGTGGGCAGACGAGGTTACCGAGGTCTTCGAATGCGAACTTGAGAAAGGCATGACGATGGCCAACGCGCAGGCGGTCAATGCGACATGGCTGGCCTTCATGCATGCCAACGTCAGCAAAGACATCACCAGCGTTGCCGCCACCGTGTTGGTCGGCAAGTCTGACGAATTTCGGTATTTCGACACCTACCCTGATCTTGCCACCTGGGCTGCCGCAAAAGCAGCGCTCGAAACGGACGAAGGCAAGGCCATCGAGAGCGGGTTTGAGGGTGTCATAGACTGCGACGAAAACAAGCTGTACAGGCTCCAGCACACCGAGTAGACGCCCAAAAGTGAAGACCGTGCCCCGCCCTCGTGGCGGGGTGCTTCTTCGTGGCCGTCGGGGCATTTTTTGGAACCAGTGAAAACCTGCATACACATGCGGAAGGTGCGTATTCATTAACTTTCAGCCTTGGGTATCCTCTTTCCATAAGGCTCGCAACCTTCATTTTTTGGAAAGAAATCATGGCTCTGAAAGTGCTCTTAACTGACGGTGGACGATTCTTTGATATCAGGCCGTATCGATAGAACGCTTCAGAATGAGGGGTTGAAGGCTTTCACATGCTGACAAGCGTATTGACACTGGCTGCGCTGAGTTTTGTGTTTGCCACCCTGTTGGTGCTGGCTCACCGGGTACTACATGTCGAGGAGGATCCTCGTATTGAGGCTGCAAATCTCATGTTGCCCGGCACGAACTGTGGCGCCTGCGGCTACCCTGGCTGTATGGGCCTTGCCGAGGCCATCGTTGACGGTTCGGCTCTGCCCGGCAAATGCACGGTAATGAGCGAGGAAGAACGCGAATTGCTGGCCGGGTTTCTGGGCGTGGACGCCGGCGCGGAAGAAAAGGTCGTCGCGCGACTGGCCTGCGCGGGCGGCATCAACGTTGCGCGCAATCGCGCACACTACGAGGGCATCAATTCGTG
>CALZHX010000269.1 GCA_945787435.1 uncultured Woeseiaceae bacterium | reverse complement strand
GCTGACGATCAAGGACAAGAGTGCCTTGTATCTCGCGTACATGCCGTACGTGATTAACGGCGGCCTGTTTATTCCGACCAACAGTTCTTATCGCCTTGGAGACGAGGTCTTCATGCTGCTCAACCTGATGGGTGAGGACGAGAAGATCCCGGTGGCGGGTACCGTGATCTGGATGACGCCCTGAGGCGCGCAGGGCAAGCGAACAGCCGGCATTGGTGTGCAATTTAGCGACCAGGACCAGGGCAATACGCAGAAGAAAATTGAAAACTACCTCGCAGGCGCACTCGGCGGAGATAAGCCCACCCACACGATGTAAGCAGCCTGACGGCTGTTATTCGTGACCAGCCTGACGGCTGTTATTCGTGACCAGCCTGACGGCTGTTATTCCTTGTTGACCCCACCGCGCAGAACATAGGCCTGGTAGCCGCGCTCATTGAGGATGTAGGCGCCCGCAGAACTGCGACGACCCGTGTCACAGCACACAACGTACTTTTTGTCGTGATCCAGCGTGCTGATCTTGAGGCGGATGAAATACAGCGGGATATTGATGGCACCATCGTGATGGTGATTTTCAAATTCGCTCGGCAGACGCACGTCGAGCCACTGACCGCCACCCTGGATAATCTGCTGGGCCTGACTGGCGTCCACCCAGTCCAGCATCGGTTCATTCAGGAGCTTCTTGAAGTCATCTTTGCCAAGACGCATGACGGCGCCATCGGCGGTCATCGTGACCGTCGCGTTGCGTTTCGCGTCCGAAATCAGCGCTTCTTCACCGAAGGTGTCACCGACCTGCAGCTCCGCAAGCTTGATGCCTTCCTTCGATAATGGCGTTTCGCGCGTTACGACAGCCGCACCGCGAGTAAGAACGTAAAAATAGTCACCTTCTGCGCCTTGTTTGAGAATGACATCGCCCGACTTGTAATTGATCTGTTGCATGCGCATGAAGATCGCCTGGATATTCGCGGGCGGAATCTTGTGAAACGCCTTGGTCTGCAACAACATCGTCATCCAGTCATCGCCGCCATCGTCCGACTTGCCCTGTAGTTCTGAAACCTCGTAGGTACCAGTCTGATCCCAGGTGAGCATGACATCGAGCAGGTCGCTGTCGATCGAAAGGAATTTGACGCGATCCCGTGCTCGCGCGGAAACGCGGCGCGGGAATACAGGTGCCACCGGATTTCTCGCGGGGTCAGTTCCGCCCTCAATCGTCTCGACGACCTTGCCCTGGTCAATGAGTTCGAGGATTCCTGACGCGATATAAAATGTGCGTTTTTCCGTATCGCCTTCCTTGAACAGGATCTGCCCAGGCGACAATTCACGCAACTGGACCTTACGGGCGAGCGCAGCAAGATTGTCGCGCTTCAGGCCATCAAGTGGCGAAAAGCGCTTGAGCAGGTTCGAATTTAGCTGCTCAGCCGACATACGTGGTCCTGTGGTGCTTTGTGTAATTGATCTTAGTCATTCCCTGATGCACGGTGATTTGAGTCGAATATCCCAACTGCGCGTTATTCTACCTTTAATTCAACGACTTCCGGTACTGCGATAACGCGCATCGTGAAGCGGCGCACAGTTTGAACGCCAATTGAGAGCGCCATGCCCGTCAAATTCGGGACCAGCCCGGGTGCGGGGTAAATCGGGCACCATGACTGTCTGCCAGCGCGTCGAGACGGGAGGTGACCTCGCTGACGCCGCGTTCGCGCGCATAGTTAAGCGGCCCGCCTTTGAACGGTGCAAATCCAGTGCCAAATATGACCCCGGCATCCAGCAGGTCCGGGTCGGTAACGACACCGTCAGACAGGCAGGAGACGGCCTCATTGACCATGGCAAGCACGAGCCTGTCTTCAATGTCGGACGGCACGCTGGATGGGTCTTTGGGCGGTTTGACTGCTTTTCCGTCGATCCACGAATAGAAGCCTTCGCCCGACTTTCGACCCAGTTTCCCAGCATCCACCATACCCGCCAGCCTCTCAGGCACCGGGCCATCCATTTTCGCACCCAGGACCTTCGAAACGTGCAGCACGACATCCAGCCCCACGCTGTCCACGAGCTCCACAGGGCCGATCGGCATACCGAAAGCGACGGCCGCTTCGTCGATACTTGCCAAAGCCACGCCTTCCTGCACGAGGTGCATCGCCTCAGTCATGTACGGTGCGAGAATACGGTTAACAACAAATCCTGGCGCGCTTTTGCACTCAAGCGGAAATTTGCCAATGCCTTTTACAAATGCAAAGCCGATATCGAGCGCGTCCTGCGACGTATCTGCGCAGCGAACAATTTCCACCAGCGGCATAACGGCGACCGGATTGAAAAAATGAATGCCGATAAATCGCTCTGGATCCTTGAGATTCGTGCGCAACTCTTCAAGGCGGATGCTCGACGTATTGGTCGCGAGAATCGCATCAGCCTTCATTGTCTCCTCGACAACTTTGTAGAGCGCCTGCTTCGCCTCGAGGTTCTCGTAAATCGCCTCGATGATCAGGTCCGCATTGGCAACACCATCACCGTTGACGTCCGACCGAAGACGCGCGCTGGTAGCCTGCCGCTCGTCATTGTCTCGAACACGTTTCTCAAATAGTTTCTGCGCCCGCTTCATGGCGGGGTCGATGTACTTTTGCTCGCGATCCTGCAGCGTCACATCAAGTCCACGCAGCGCACACCAGGCCGCGATGTCGCCGCCCATTACACCAGCACCGATTACGTGGACACGCGACGCCCGTGAAGATGGCTTGTTGCCCTGTCCTTTGAGTTTGTTCTGAAGGAAGAACACGCGCACAAGATTTCGCGATGTTGACGTGCACATCAGTTCTGCAAAAGACCTGGCCTCGGCTTCGTAACCTGTCCTGGGCGATGCCCCATAGCGTGCCCACAAATCGATCATCGCGTAGGGAGCAGGGTAGTGGTCCTTACGCGCCTTGGAAGCGACCTGTTTGATAAGCATTGGTTTGATGAACGGACGAACGAACGGCAGGTTTAGAATGCGCTCGACGATCGGCGGTCGGCTTTTCGATGGCTTTGCGGCAATCATCTCTTGCGCCGCCTGGCGCCAACCATCTTCGCCTGTAATGCGGTCAACCAGGCCGATGCGGCGACCTTTTTCCGCCGTTACCGGGTTGCCGGTTAGCATCAGTTGCATCGCAGGACGAACACCGCAAATTTGTACGGCGCGCACGGTCCCGCCGAAACCGGGATGCAATCCCAGCTTCACCTCCGGCAGGCCGAGAATCTTCTTTGTGCCAGCCAGCGCAACGCGATAGTCGAAAGCCATGACGAGCTCAAGCCCGCCACCCATTGTGAAACCGTTAATTACCGCGACGGTAGGGCAATCAAGTGACTCGATCTTGTCAAAAACCTGCTGGCCGAGCCGGGTGACTTCATACGCCAGCTCCGGCGAAGTGACGGATGTGAATTCATTGATGTCTGCACCCATGACAAAGCCGTTTTGTTTGCCTGAGTGGATGACGAAGCCACGCGGAGTAGAGTCATGTAGCGAGTCGAAGACATTGCTGAGTTCGGTCATTACCTCAGACGATAATACGTTGGCGCTGGCATCCGCTTTGTCGATGCATAGCCACGCGATGCCATCAGCATCCAGTTCCAGTGAGAAGTGTTGCAACTCCATTAACTCGCTCCTTTCGAAATATTGAATTCACAGACCAACGGCAGGTGATCCGAGAGTTTTACCTGTGGCACCTCAAATGCAGTAACTTCGATGCCTTCCTGGTAGAGGATGAAATCCAGTTCCTTTCTTGGGGATCGGCTCGGATAAGTCGGAATGCCATCGGGATTGGCCGACGTCAGTCCGGCGGCGCGCATGAACAGATAGATCTCGTTTTCGCCCCAGAATGTGTTGAAATCCCCGGCAACAATGACGGGTTTCTCGGTTTCCTGAATCAGGTCGTAGAGCCGCCGTAATTGCAGATGCCGGTGACGGTATTTCAGGGACAGGTGCACCAGGAACACCGCAAACTCGCGCATCTCGAGTTCAATGATCAGTCGCTTGATGCCCGTATCGAAATAGTGGAATTTCTCGCCATGCACGCGCGCAGCCGCCATAAACGCGTTACCCTGCTTGCGAACAATCGGCAACATCTTATTGAATGATTTCGTGCCGTATTTCGTTTCATAGGAGGTGTTCATGCCCAGGTCCGACGCGATTTTTTCGGCCTGGTTGACTTTACGGCTGCGGATAGACCCGGTATCCACTTCTATAAGGCCGACGATGTCCGGATCGACGGATTTTATGAATTTTGTGATCTCGGGAAGCACGTCCTTATTGCCCAGAACGTAGCCGGCGCCGGGGAGTGGCATGTGCATGCTTGCACCACCACCAACGGCGTATCGAATGTTGTAGAGAAGGAGTCGCATGACGGGTTTGGGTACGATACCGAATAGCCGATAGCATGGGAACCACTCTGCACGCAGCACGGACAGTTTCACAGCAGCGCTGCGAATGGATAAACTTGGTCCCATGAGCGCTAAACAGGGAGCCAGCAGTGTCCGAAAAAAATCCGATTAGGGTGTTCGTAACCCATACATTCGTGGAGAGCGACGACTACCACCGCGTGTTCGAATTTCTGGAGAGCGTTGACAGGTTCTTTTATTTGAACGTCAGCAAGCCTGGGAACATCCCGTCTGACGGTGGGCTCGAGGCAATCAAGGACGAATTGATCCAGCAAATCAAGGCTTCCGAAGCGCTCATTGTCGTCGCTGACGCCTACTCCGATAAACCTGACCTGGTCAGTTACATGATGGATGTCGCTGAAGCCAACAATATCGGCATGATCGCGATCAGGCCTTTCGGCGGCATGACCGAAACGCATCCGGATGTCGTCGGCCGGGTTCAGGAGCACGTCGAATGGAACGACCGCGAACTTGTCGATGCACTCAAGCGCCAGGCGCGCGGGGAGGACACAGCAAGATGGGAGGTTGTTGATTTCCCCGGGTTTGATGCCGACGGGGAAATCGTCGACTCGTGACCCGGCCGCTGGTTATTGCTCATCGTGGAGCCTCAGGCTACCTGCCTGAGCACACGCTGGCAGCAAAGACCCTGGCATTCGAGATGGGCGCCGATTTCCTCGAACAGGACATCGTGGCAAGCCGCGATGACGAGCTCATCGTTGTGCATGACGTACTCCTGGACCGGGTCTCTGACGTCGCGCTCAAGTTTCCAGGTCGCCACCGGGACGATGGTCGCTACTACGTTCGCGACTTCGATCTTAGTGAAATCCGATCACTCAGGGCGTGGGAGCGCATGCACGCGGATGGCACCGCCGTTTACCCCGGTCGCTACCCGGCGCAAAGCGGAGATTTCGGTATCAACACGCTGGCCGAGGAACTTGCGCTCGTGCAGCAACTCAACGCCGACCACGATCGATCGGTGGGGGTTTATCCGGAAATAAAGCGTCCTGCCTGGCACAAGGAAGAGGGCGTCGACATAGCGCCGCGGTTGCTCGATACACTGGCCGAATTTGGCTACGTTGACGACCTGGATTCTGTCTATGTGCAATGTTTTGACGACGCCGAGATTCGACGTCTCAGGAACGAACTCAACTGCCCGTACAAACTTGTGCAGTTGATCGGGGAGAACGCGTGGCTCGAGGCGGAGACGGACTACGACGCGTTGAGAACGGAGGCTGGCCTTCGTGAGATTGCGGCTAGTGCCGATGCCATTGGACCGCGCATCGAACACCTGATCGAACCAGGGGCTGACTCAGTGCCTGTATCCACCGGCCTGGTAGAGATGGCCCACGAGGCCGGACTCGCCGCACACCCCTATACGTTCAGGGTGGATGAATTGCCGGACGGCTTTGCGTCTTTTGATGACCTCGTCAGCTTCTGCGTTTCTGAACTGGGCGTTGATGGCCTGTTTACCGACTTCCCAGACAGGGTTATAAGACTGGAGTCTCTCTAGGGTTGACGCCGGCGACAGGTGCCTCAAGGGACAGTTCTCCGCAATGGCCAGCCCCTGCGAGGTACTTGTCGATAGCGACGACGTCGGAGCTGCTGAGCACCTGACATCGCTTCTGGCGAACGAAGCCTGGCGCATCGAGGACAAATACAGTCGTTGTTTCCTGTTGCACGATGGAATTCGCTTCAGCCACATCCTGGATCCAACAACCGGCTGGCCAGTGCCAGATGCACCACGTTCGATAACCGTAGCCGCTGAAAGCTGCACACAGGCCGGCATGCTAAGCACGCTCGGAATGCTAAAAGGCGCGCGGGCCGAGGCATTTCTCGACGCTCAAGGGGTGCAGTTCTGGTGCAATCGCGGCGACGGCGCATCGCCTCGCGGGAACCCGTAGAATTGACAAGCAGTTTCTTAGAAAAATACCTTAACTATTTGTTTATAAATGTTTTTTTAGCGCTCGCATGGTGTTGTCGCAAGGTAGCGACGGTAGTGGGTATCACGCCTTTGCGTTTCCGGATTGAGAACTCTGTCCTTTTCTGAATTGCAAAAACGCATAATCTAACGCGATGTTTTTCGAAATCCCGCAGAACCTGATCCTGATGACTGCCGGCGCCTTCCTTCTCGGATGGCTGCTGTCATCGATTTCCGGCTCGATGAGTTCCCGATCCAAGGCGCGAAAACGCGATCCGCGTGACGATCGCATTCGGTCGCTTGAGGCAGAACACAGAATCGCGCAATCCCAGGTTGAAACGTTATCGGAAAAAGTCGGGGCACTCGAGACAGACCTCGAGAACGCCAACGAAGGAGTTGAAAAACGCGACAATGTGATTTCGCACCAGCAGGATAAGATTAACAAGATGAACTCTGATCTTAAGGACTCAGTCCTCAAGACTCGTGAACTGCGATCAGAGTTGTCCGATCGCGCGACCCAGAATCTCAAGTCGGAAGTCAAGCTACGTGAAATTGAAACCGAACTCGATGTCGCCCAGGCCTCCACTGACCTTATCGCGACCGGGGTTCTGGATTACTCCCTGGCACCTGAAGTCAAGGAAGTGGCCGATGGCGAGAATGACGAAGATCTGCTCGACGCCTCGGACATGACCAAGGCCGCTACCTGAAGCAATTCTGCCGAAAACCTCGCGCGGGCGAGTAAGATCACCACTGTGAACCGTTCCGGGCCTTTGTACATATGATTCAACGGCTGTTATTGCTGTTCCTGGCGATATTGTCCACCTCGGGCTGCTCTGGGCCGAAGACACAGCTACGTATCCCGTTTATAGCCCAGTTTGACGGGCGGGAAATCGGGTGCGCGCTCTCCGAAGCCGGTCTCTCGCTGAGCGACTTGCGGTTCTTCGTATCCTCGCTGCGGGCCATCCGGGACGACGGCGTTGCAGTCGACCTCGTTTTGCAACCCGATGATCAATGGCAACAAGCCAGTTTGGCGCTGCTGGATTTTGAGGACGCCACAGGGGCCTGCGACAACGGCACACCTGCTACAAATACGGTCCTCCTCGGCACTCTGCCGAGCGCTAACTACCGCGGACTTGAATTCACGATCGGCGTGCCGTTTGAGTCGAATCATGGCGATCCTCTTCTCGCCGCGGCTCCACTCGATGACACCGCGATGCACTGGCACTGGCGTGCCGGATACAAATTCATGAGGGCCGGCATTCGAACCGCAAATGATGGCTTCTGGATTCACCTGGGCAGTACCGGCTGTGAAGGTACGGTGCAAAATATTACGGGGTGTCGTTTCCCGAATCGGGCAAAGGTCCTGCTCCCCGAATTCGTTCCCGGCGATGACAGCGTCGTAGTAGATCTCGCTGCGCTGCTCAGACAGACCGACCTGCTGGATAAGGATGCGACCGACTGCTCTTCAGGGCCCGCCGAACAGTCCTGTGAGGCGCCGTTTAGTGCTCTCGGACTCGATTTCGCATAGGGCGCTATCCTGGATACCCAGAACGTATTTCTCCGACGGGCAGGGCAGTGACGCGCAACGTTTCGAT
>CALZHX010000268.1 GCA_945787435.1 uncultured Woeseiaceae bacterium | reverse complement strand
GCGGCGTCGTCGATATTCTGTTTGAGCCAATTGCGAGCCGCTTGCCCGCGTGGCTACGTGACCTTCGCGCGTTGCATGGGCAGCGCCAACCGGCTGTCATCGTCACGCACCTGGGCGGCGCTACCGGGAAATGCGTGATAACGGCGGACGACGTTTTTGGCGATACCGGGAGCGCGGCGCCTGACATCGTCGCCAAAGCGCGGCAAGGACTTGAGGCGGGGCGCACGGCACATCGCATTGATAACTGGTTTTTTGAAGACATCGTCGGCACGGATCTCAACATCGCCGTGTTCGGTGCCGGGCATGTCGGTTCGGCTGTCGTGCAGTCGCTCTCCGCACTCGATTGCAACGTGCGCTGGATCGATGGCCGCCGCAATATTTTCCGCGGCACTCCCTCGAATGCGAGAGCTGTCGAGACCAGCGACCCGGCACTCGAAGTCGCTGCGATGCCGCCGCGAAGCTGCTACCTGATCATGACGCACAGTCATGCACTGGACTTTGATATCTGCGACCGTGTTTTGCGCCGCGGTGATTCCATTTATTGCGGACTTATCGGATCACTGAGTAAGCGGCGCCGCTTCGAAAAACGATACCGTTCCCAGGGCATGCAGGAGCGAGACCTTGAGCGACTGGTATGCCCGATCGGTGTCGCAGGAATCTCCGGCAAGAAGCCCGCAGAAATCGCCGTAGCTGCCGCGGCCGAGGTGCTGCAGGCCTACGAGAGTGCGGTGCGAATCGCCGAACCCATCTATCCGGACAATGTCCATCCACTCGCGAGGCGGCGCTAGCATGGAAGCTTATCTCGTCGACTGGCTCAATCTGCTCGCCCGATGGGTACATTTCATTACCGGCGTAGCCTGGATTGGCGCGTCGTTCTATTTCATCTGGCTGGACAATCATCTCGAAACTCCGCGGTCAGCCGAGGATGTCGACAATGGCGTCGGTGGCGAGGTCTGGTCAGTGCACGGTGGTGGTTTCTACCATGCGCAGAAATACAAGGTCGCGCCTCAAGTCATCCCCGAGACCTTGCACTGGTTCAAATGGGAAGCCTATTCAACCTGGCTGTCCGGCATGTTTCTGCTCGTGCTTGTCTACTGGTACGGCGCGCAGGTGTATCTGATCGATTCCTCGGTCGCTGAATTAACGCCGTTCGCGGCGGTAAGTCTCGCGGCAGCCTTTATCGCAGGCGGTTGGATCGTGTATGACCTGCTATGCAGGACAAAACTCGGTGAGAACGAGCGTCTCTTCGCAGCCGTACTGTTTGGACTCGTCGCTGTGCTTGCGTGGGGGCTTTGCCAGTTGTTCAGTGGCCGTGGTGCCTACATTCATTTCGGCGTGGTGCTCGGCACGATCATGGTGGCCAACGTGTTCTTCGTCATCATTCCCGGGCAAAAGCGCATGATCGATGCAGCGAAACGTGGCGCAGCGCCGGATCCTCGTGATGGCGTCAGGGCCAAGCAGCGCTCCGTACACAACACCTATTTCACGCTACCCGTGTTGTTCGTGATGACAAGCAACCATTACGCGATGACGTACAGCCACGAATATAACTGGGCCATCCTGATTGCGATATCGCTTGCCGGTGCCCTGATTCGTATCTACTTCGTGGCGCGCCATTCAGGCAAGGCCTCGCCCATACCGCTGATCATCGCCGGCGTTCTCCTGGCGGGCGTCGCGGCGCTGATCGCACCGAGGGCAAGCGCGGCCTCGGGTGAGGCGGTCGCGTTTGACGACGTCCGGGCAGTGGTTGCGCATCGTTGCATGACCTGTCACTCAGCAGCGCCCACGCACCCGGCGTTTCCGGCAGCACCTGGTGGCGTTATCCTGGATACGGATGCACAGATTGTTGCGGAGGCGCAGCGCATCCACCAGCAGACGGTCATCACCCGCGTCATGCCGATCGGCAATCTCACCAATATCAGCGAAGAAGAACGCGACATTATCGATCGCTGGTACCAGGCGGCTGAGAGCAGGCCATGACAGACGCACGTTATCCAAGAGATCTGCGCGGCTATAGCGGACACCCACCTGATGCGGACTGGCCGGACGCCGCACGTATCGCTGTGCAATTCGTCGTTAACTACGAAGAGGGTGCGGAGAACTGTGTACTGCACGGTGACGCCGCGTCCGAGGCGTTCCTGTCAGAAATCGTCGGTGCTGAGCCGATTCCCGGCCAACGCCACATGAACATGGAATCGATGTACGAATACGGTGCGCGAGCCGGCTTCTGGCGGTTGCATCGCCTGTTCACCGAGCGCGGGTTTCCGGTCACCGTCTTCGGCGTCGCCATGGCGCTGCAGCGCAACCCCGAGGCGGTTGCGGCGATGCAGGAAGCCGACTGGGAAATCGCAAGTCACGGCTATCGATGGATCGATTACCAGGCCGTCGACGAAGCAACCGAGCGCGAGCATCTCCACAAAGCGATTACGATTCATACTGACGTAACAGGGCATCGTCCAACAGGCTGGTATCTCGGTCGCTGCAGCCCGCGGAGTCACCGGCTCGTCGCGGAAGAGGGTGGCTTTCGCTACAACGCTGACTGCTACTCTGATGACCTGCCGTACTGGGACTACGCTTATGGCGAACCGCAGTTGATGGTGCCGTACACGCTGGACGCAAATGACATGCGCTTTGCAACGGCGCAGGGGTTTAATTCAGGGCAGCAGTTCTTCGACTACCTCAAAGACACGTTCGATATTCTGTATGCCGAGGGGGCGAAAATGATGTCCGTCGGACTGCATTGCCGATTGGCCGGGCGTCCCGGGCGCACGGCGGCGCTGGCGCGATTCGTCGACTACGTTGCGGGGCACGATGACGTCTGGGTATCGCGCCGCATCGACATTGCCGATCACTGGCGTGAGCGGTATCCGGCGGAGGGTGCTTGACTATGTCGCAGCCAGAATTCATTACGCGATTCTCCGGCATTTACGAACACTCGGCCTGGGTGGCGGAAGAAGCGGCACCTTTTGTCGCAGATTCCACAGACCTGGATGCTATTTCAGCTGTCATGGCGGACTGCGTTGACAACGCTTCGACCGAAAAACAGCTCGAGCTCATCAGGGCGCATCCGGACCTTGCCGGCAAAGCACAGGTCGCCGGTGAACTGACCGCGGAATCGACGAGCGAGCAGTCCAGCGCGGGCCTGGGCCAATGCTCGGCCGAAGAGTATGACCTGTTCCAAGCGTTGAATACCGCGTATCACGACAAATTCGGGTTTCCGTTCGTTATGGCCGTCAGGAATAGTTCGCGTGCAGAAATACTCGAGGCCTTCGCCGGCCGGCTCGAAAACGACCCGGACACGGAATTCGAAACCGCACTGGCCGAGATTCACACGATCGCCCGACTGCGATTGCAGGCCATGGAGGAGGCGCAGTGACCGCCGGCAGCAACCCCTTCAATCAATGGGTGCGGCTTGAGCAGCCAAGACTCGGCACGCGCGTTACGTTCGCCACCGACGAATTTTTCGCCGCGAAGGAGCGCCTGATCAATGTCGAGGAGCCCGTCTTCATCGATGACAAATACGACGATCACGGTAAGTGGATGGATGGTTGGGAAAGCAGGCGCAAGCGGACACCGGGCCACGACTACAGCATCGTCCGGCTTGGCGTACCTGGCGTTCTCAAGGGTGTTGATATCGACACGAGTTTCTTCACGGGCAACTTCCCGCCACAGGCGTCTATCGAAGCCTGTGTCAGCGAGGACGACGTTCCCGCAGGCGGATGGACAGAAGTACTTGGCACGGTCGATCTCCAGGGCGATACGCATCACTACCTTGACATCGACGACGACTCTGAGTGGACACACGTGCGGCTGAATATCTATCCGGATGGTGGAATTGCGAGGTTGCGCCTGTTTGGCGTAGTACGTCCCGATTTCGGTACGCTCGCGACGAGCATCGATTTGCTGGCACTGGAAAACGGTGGCCGCGCAATTGCCTGCAGCGACGAACACTACGGCAGCATGCAAAACCTGAACGTGGCCGGGCGAGGCGTCAATATGGGCGACGGCTGGGAAACCGCACGGCGTCGTGGTCCGGGCAACGACTGGGTGATATTCGAATTGGGGCACGCCGGGGCCATCGATAAAATCGAAATAGATACCGCGCATTTCAAAGGCAATTATCCGGACCGCGTGTCGCTGGAGGCAGCAATGTTCAGCAGTGCTGGCGACGCAACTCCTGGCAGCGACGCCTGGCAGACGTTGTTACCCGAATCCAGGCTCGAGATGGACAAGCAGCACTTTTTCGAATCGGAGCTCGATGCTCTTGGCCCGGTAAGTCATGTGCGCTTGTCGATTTATCCGGACGGTGGCGTGAGCCGCGTGCGGTTGTTCGGGCACATTCAACCGGGTGACTCAATATGACGATTACGCTGGTTCCCAAGCCGCTAACGAGTGAGCGCTTTGCGCCATTCGGCGATGTTATCGAATCAATAGTCGATCGAACCGCGGCGATGAACGCGGAGCGGTTCGAGCGATTCGACGACCTTTGCAGGCTGGACATGAGTGACGATGGCCGCATTGCTGTCAGCATTGCGCGATGTCGCGTCTCCACCGCATTGCCGTATCGCCTCGACATGGTCGAGCGGCACCCGCTCGGCAGCCAGGCGTTCGTGCCTCTCGGCCCAAGTCGCATGATCGTCGTCGTCGCGCCGCCGGAGGAGAGTGTGGAGGCATCAGACCTGCGTGCTTTTGTGACTAACGGTCGTCAGGGCATCAACTACCATCGTGGCACCTGGCATATGCCATTGATCGCATTTGAAAGCGGGCAGGAATTTTTGATCATCGATCGCGCTGCTGACCAGCCAAACTGTGACATGCACAGCCTCGATGAGCCCGTGATGCTGGTTGAGTCCTAGGCATGCAACAGGCATTTCGTGCGTCGATCTTCCATTGCCTGTCTGACCCGGGGCCTCGCGCTGACAAGGCCGCCGTTGAGCATTTCCACGATGGCCTGCTCGTCGTTGAAGATGGACGAATCACACAGGTCGGAGCAGCGGATGAGCTGTTGCCTGCATTGCCGGACGAAGTGCGGCTAGAGGACTACAGCGGCAAGCTGATCGTGCCCGGGCTGATCGACTGTCACGTGCACTTTTCCCAGGTCGACATCATCGCATCCTATGGTGAGCAGCTTCTGGATTGGCTCAATCGATATGCCTACCCGGCCGAGATGAGCTTTTCGGATGAAGAGCACGCACGCTCGGTCGCCGACTTTTTCCTTGACGAGCTGCTGGCGAACGGCACAACGACGGCGGCGGTATTTGCAACGGTGTACCCGCAGTCGGTCGATGCGCTCTTCACCGCCGCGGAAGATCGCAACATGCGCCTGATCGCCGGCAAGGTCCTGATGGATCAGCATTGCCCGGATGAGCTGCGCGATGACCCCGAATCGGCTTACGATGACAGCAAGGCACTTATCGAAAAGTGGCATGGCAAGGGCAGGCTGGGATACGCGATCACGCCACGCTTTGCGCTAACCTCTAGCGAGGAACAACTTGCGGCGGCGGGCCGACTTGCGAAGGAGTACCCGGACACCTGGATCCACACGCACCTTGCCGAAAACCAGCAAGAAGTGGACCAGATCGCGGAGCAGTTTCCGTGGAGTCGCAGCTATCTTGATGTCTACGATCACTTCGGGCTACTGCGCGAGCGTGCGATGTACGCACATTGCCTGCATCTTGATGATACGGATCGTTCGATCATGGCCACCAAAGGCGCTGCCGGGGCGTTCTGTCCAACGTCAAACCTGTTCCTTGGCAGTGGTTTGTTCGATCTGGATGCAATGACCGATGCCGGTGTACGTGTCGGGCTGGCGACCGATGTCGGCGGTGGCACGAGCATGTCAATGTTGCGGACGATGAGCGAGGGCTACAAGATTTTGCACTTGCAGGGCCAGTCTTTGCCGGCGAGCCGCGCATTCTACCTGGCGACACTTGGCGCAGCCGAAGCGCTTTATCTCGATGAGCACATTGGAAACTTCGTGCCTGGCAAAGAAGCCGATTTCATCGTGCTGGACGCGGCGGGATCG
>CALZHX010000267.1 GCA_945787435.1 uncultured Woeseiaceae bacterium | reverse complement strand
CGATCCCGCGATCCGTATAGTAAGTTGCACGCCTGGCATATTCCGTGAACTGGTCGGTACACCGGAGCTAGGACCCGGAGACACTACTTATTCAGCCATATTGCGGGGCCCGTCCCGCTTGTTATCATCTGCCGCCTCAAACTTGGATTCACGGGGCATTTGCCCGCGAAACGCCACATTTTTTGCACCTGACAGACATCAGCGCACCTTTTAATCAGGATTTGGGGTAATGCCGCAGTTGCGGTAGAACCCCGACAGGCCTTCAATAACGCCAGCAACTATGCAAATCGAAGCTAAACCTCACAAGAACCGCCGTCACAAATCGCGAAAGCGGCATTTCCGCTGGCTCATTATTGCTGCCGGCCTGGCCGCCAGTGGAGCAATTGGCATTTTTGCGGCCGTCGTTGGTGCCTACTACTACGTCGCACCATCACTGCCCGCCGCTGAGACCATTCGCGACATTCCGCTGCAGATTCCACTGCGGATATTCAGCCGTGATGGGTTCCTGATTGACGAGATCGGTGAGCGTCGTCGCATACTTGTTACCTATGACGAGGTCCCGGAGCACGTCGTCAATGCCTTTATCGCCGCCGAAGACAAGCGTTTTTGGGTGCATCCCGGCGTCGATTACCGCGGATTGCTGCGCGCCGCCTACCAATTCGTTTCTACAGGCAGCGTCGAGAGCGGAGGCAGTACGCTGACCCAACCGCTCGCCAGAGACTACTTTCTGTCGCTCGACAGGACCCTGGAGCGCAAATTCAAGGAAGCATCACTCGCAGTACGTATAGAAAAGGAGTTCACGAAGGAACAGATCATGGCGCTGTTCCTTAATAAGATGTTCTTCGGGCAGCGTGCCTACGGTGTCGCTGCTGCCGCGCAGGTGTATTTCAACAAGCCACTCAAGGACATCAGCATCGCCGAAGCCGCGACTCTCGCCGGCGTGCTGCCCGCGCCGTCTCGTTACAACCCGGTGCGCAGTGTGGCGAACGCAGGCATGCGGCGCGGCTATGTGCTGGATCGCATGCTCGACATCGGTTTTGTTGACCAGGCTCAGTACGACGAGGCCACGGCCGTGCCCGTCGAAGCACGAATGCACGGCGCCGCCGTCGAACTGAACGCTCCCTATGTTGCCGAGATGGTGCGCCGCGAGATGTTGTCACGGTATGGCAATGCCACCTATACCGATGGCTACCAGGTCGTGACAACCCTCGATGCGCGCATGCAGGAAGCCGCAAACTATGCGCTCCGAAATGGCCTGCTCGAATTTACGCGGCGTCGTGGTTACCGCGGACCACTGGCTCACTTCGAGCTAAGCCCGGAAATCCTGGTGACGCCATTCGAACAGTGGCCTGTCGAGATCCGGCAGTCACTCGAGCAGTATGCGCCGGGCGGGCTTACGGTGGCCCTGGTTACAGATATTGACGAAGTCAGCAATGGCGCTACTACAATTACAAGCAACGGCTCCAAACTGAAACTACCGTGGTCTGGATTAGCTTGGGCCAATCCGTTCATCGATCTCGTGACGTTCGGCCCCGCGCCCGAGACGGTGGGCGATGTCCTGGCTCCCGGTGACCTTATTTTGATCATGCCCACTGCGGCTGGTACCTGGGCGCTCGCACAGGTTCCCCAGGTACAAAGTGCGGTTGTCTCGCTCGATCCGCAGGACGGTTCGATCAGCAGCCTGATCGGCGGATTCGATTTTGCAGTGAGCAAATACAATCGTGCGACGCAAGCGTATCGGCAGCCCGGATCGGCATTCAAGCCGTTCATTTACTCTGCAGCGCTTGAATTCGGCAACACGGTAGCAACCGTCATTCTCGATGCACCAATCGTCATCAGTTCGTCCGAGCTCGAGGCCGTGTGGCGACCCATTAACTATAGCGGTCGCTTTTATGGGCCCACCCGCCTTCGCGAGGCGCTGGTCCGGTCGATGAACCTCGTTTCGGTTCGCTTGTTACTGTTCGAAACTGGCTTTGGCAACGCGATCAATCACATTGCGAAATTTGGTTTCGGCGATGCCGCACTGATTCGCAACGGCTCACTCGCGCTGGGCGGTGGTAACGCGTCGCCGCTCGACATGGCACAGGGCTACGGTGTGTTTGCGAACGGCGGCTATGCCGTCACACCCTATGTTATGGACGCAATTTTCGGACCCGACGGTGAGCCGTTGTACCGCGCTGATCCGCGAGTCGTCTGTGAACCATGTGCTGCGAAACCGGCGGAGGGTCATTACGTCGAGCTTGACGAGGAAGGCAACCCGATAGACGAGTTCCCGCTGGAGCAGATGGCAGATGCCGCGCTCACGTATCAACCCGATGCGGCAACCGCTCCCGAGTTGTTCGAGCATGTGAACGCCGCACCGCGGGTCATCACTGCCCAGAACGCGTTCTTGATTCAGGACCTGATGCGCGATGTCATTCGCCGCGGCACCGGTCGGCGCGCGCTGGCGCTTGGGCGCCGCGACCTGTCGGGCAAGACGGGCACATCCAATGATCAGCGTGACGCCTGGTTCGGCGGATTCAACGGTGACATCGCCAGCGTCGTATGGGTCGGCTATGACGATAGCCTGCCGCTCGGCCCGGGCGAGGAAGGTTCGCGCACTGCGCTGCCCATCTGGATCGAGTTCATGCGCTTGGCGTTGAAAGGTGTGCCCGAGAACCAGCTGGCGATGCCCGAGGGCATTGTTTCCAGATTGATCGACAAGGAGACTGGCTGTCCCGCACGGGCAGGCCAGCGTAATACGACGTTTGAGTTCTTCCGTGAAGGCCACGTTCCGCAATGCGATGACGTTGACGCGTTGCCGGATATATTCAACAACGCGGGCAGCGTCGATCCGGATCCCGAAGAGGACGACGACGAATCCGGGCCCTTGTTCTAGCGACATGGCGGGAAGAAATGACGGTAACGGCAACCGCGCGCGGCAGACGCTGGCACAAGAAGCCGCGCGTATCATCGTCGAACAGGGAGTTCGCGACTATCGCGTCGCAAAGATGAAGGCTGCTGAGCGCCTTGGCATGAATACGCGCGGTGCACTACCCCGCAATGCGGAAATCGAGCTGGCTATCAGCAATCACCTGGCTTTGTTTGTCGGCGATTCGCACTCCGAGTTTTTACAGCTGATTCGCGAAACCGCTCTGGCTGCCATGGAGTTGCTGTCCGCCTACGCGCCTCGACTGATCGGGCCGGTACTGCAAGGCACGGCTGACGAAAACTCTGCCATTAATTTGCACGTCTTTTCCGATAGCCCGGAATCCATTGCGACGCAGCTCGACGCAATGGGATACAGCTATCGCACCTACGAAAGACGTCTCAAGACGAGCCGCGGCCGCGGCGCTAAGCCCGAGACTTTCGCCGGGTATCAATTTGAGCTCGAGGACGCCTGCGTCGAAGCAACCGTATTTCCGGTTGACGGCATCCGCCAGGCACCGATCTCACCAATCGATGGTAAACCAATGAAACGCGCCGACAGGAAAGCCGTCAGGTTATTGCTTGGCTAGGCGGCCGTAACCGGCAGATTCTTCGCCTGCATGGCTCGCTGCGCTGCGCTTTACTTCCGGCGAAGAACATCCCGTTCATGGCCGCCAGTTGATTTCAGCGCCTACCTCTTCTCGATAGCGATGTAGTCTCGCTGCGGCGGGCCCGTGTACAACTGCCGTGGCCGTGCGATTCGTGTACTCGGATCGGCGATCATCTCTCGCCAGTGAGCAGTCCAGCCAACGGAGCGGCCAATCGCGAACATGACCGTAAACATGGACGTCGGAATGCCGAGCGCGCGATAGATGATGCCGGAGTAAAAGTCGACGTTCGGGTATAGCTTCTTCTCGACAAAGTAGTCGTCCTTGAGCGCCATCTGCTCGAGCTCGAGTGCCAGGTCGAACATCGGCGTGTCGTCGCGGCCGAGCTGCGCCAGAACCTTGTGGCACATTTCACGGATGATCGTCGCGCGCGGATCGAAATTCTTGTACACACGGTGACCAAAGCCCATCAGGCGGAACGGATCGACTTTGTCTTTTGCCTTGGCGACGTACTTCTTGATCTGGCTCTTGTCGCCAATCTCGTTGAGCATGTTGAGTACGGCTTCGTTCGCGCCGCCGTGTGCCGGACCCCACAGAGCCGAGACGCCCGCAGCGATTGCCGAGTACGGATTCGCACCAGAGCTGCCGGCCATGCGCACTGTCGATGTTGAACAGTTTTGCTCGTGATCTGCATGCAGAATAAACAACAGGTCCAGCGCTTCGGCAGCGATCGGGTCGATCTCGTAGGGCTCCGCTGGCACAGAGAACAACATCTGCAGAAGATTTTCGCAGTAGTTCAGGTCGTTCTGTGGATACATGAATGGCTGACCACTGGTGAGCTTGTAAGCAGCAGCCGCAATGGTTGGCATTTTTGCGAGGATGCGGTGCGCGAAAATATCGCGGTGATCCGGATTACTCGCATCCATTTCACTGTGGTAGTACGCCGACATCGAACCCACGACTGCGGACAGCATCGCCATCGGATGGGCGTCATAGCGAAAACCCTTGAAGAAGTTAAGCATGCCCTCGTTGAGCATGGTGTGCGTACGAATGGTGTGGTCGAACTTCTCGAGTTCAGCCGCAGTTGGCAATTCACCGTGCAACAAGAGGTAGGAGACTTCGATAAAGCTGGAATGCGCGGCGAGCTGCTCGACCGGGTAACCCCGGTACATGAGGATGCCTTCCTCACCGTCGATATAGGTTATGTCGGATTCGCAGCTACCCGTCGACACGAATCCAGGGTCGTAGGTAAATACGCGCTGTTCTTTATAGAGTTTGCCGACGTCGATGACATCGGGTCCGACGGTGCCGGAACGAACCGGCAAATCCAATTCTACGCCGCTGGGGCTTGTCAGGCGGAATGCTTCCTTAGTCATTGTCTTCCTCTGGCTACTGATTTTGTGCGTGAGCCTCCAAGCCCACTGCAACCGTATGAGCATAGCAAAACGCCACCAAACCTGGTGGTGCCGGGGCTATTCGATCAGATTAGAGCGTCGCGCAAACGTGGGCAATCAGGGACTACCCGTAGCGGGCTCGCCTTTAGCTCATTCCGTACTTGCGGCGGAACTTGTCTACGCGGCCGCCAGTATCGACGATCTTCTGTTTGCCGGTATAAAACGGGTGACAGGAGGAGCAAACCTCGATGAGAAGGTCTTCGCCGAGCGTCGAACGCGTCGTGAACTCGTTACCGCAACTACAGGTTACCTTGATATCGGCGTAGTTGGGATGGATGTCGGCTTTCATTGTCTTTCTCCTGCGCACTTCATCGTACGAAAAGGGCGCGTAATATATAGCGAAGTGGCGATCGCCGCAAGCCCCCGCCGTTATGCGTTTGTTATCCACAGATCCTGTGGATAACTCTGTGGAAGAAAATTGAACGAGTGACCTAAGGTGCGGTTTTTCAAGCACGGTTGTCAAAATGATGATTTTGTGACCATTTTCGTATAGGTAATTAAAACAATAGGTTACGGTGCTTTCGCGACACTCAAAATGAAATGAGGCATCTCTTGCACTGAAAAAATAGGCATACCCGCGGTCTTGTGAATAACGGCACAAGCTATTCTGGCAGGAAATCGGCCTGCAGATCGTTCAGAAAACGCCGCCCGAGCGGCGTCACCTGCCAGCAATCGCCCGCCGAGAGCTCGATCAGACCCCTCCTGGATGGCGCCGCGAGTCGCTCATGCAGCATTTTGACCGGCAGGCCGGTCCGGGCGGTGAATTGTTGTTCGGTGAAGCCCTCAATCAGTCGCAGGACGTTCAGCATGAACTCGAATAGCCGTTCCGGCGGCGCTAGCGGCTGTGGATCAGGCACCGGTGTGCCAGTCTCGATCGTCTCCAGGTACTGCTTTGGATTTGCCGGCTTGGCGTAGCGCCATACACCGGCGTCATCCGATATCTTGCCGTGCGCGCCAGCTCCGACGGCCAGGTAATCGCCAAATGACCAGTAATTGAGATTATGTTGGCAACGCTTGCGGTCCCTGGCGTAGGCCGATACCTCGTATTGCTCATATGCGTGCAGGGCGAGCAGCTCCTCTCCCCGACTCTGGATGTCGAATACCGTGTCGGCACCCGGCATGCCCTCTGGCGGACGCGCATGAAATACCGTATTCGGCTCCAGCGTGAGGTGATACCAGGATAAATGTTGTGGCTCCAATGCAGCCGCACGCTCCAGATCAAACATCGCGGCGGCGACTGACTGTCCGGGCAGGCCATACATCACATCCAGATTGATGTTGTCAAAGCCCGCCGCGCGCGCCTCGCCAATCGCGCGTTCTATGTCATCAACACTGTGTATGCGACCCAGTGCCTGGAGTGCCTCGGGAGAAAAGCTCTGTGCGCCGATCGACAGGCGATTGACTCCCGCCTGCCGATAACCGACCGGATCACCACATTCAACGGTGCCCGGATTCGCCTCCATCGTTACCTCGATGTCGCTGTTTAGTGCAAAACGCTTACCCACCCCGTCCAGTAGCCTGCTAATTTGCTGCGGTGAGAATACGCTTGGTGTTCCGCCGCCCAGAAAGACGCTGATTAGTTCGCGGCCATTGGCACGCTGCGACTCAACATCGAGATCCACGAGCAATGCATCAAGGTAGCGTTCGCGTGGCGCATCATCACCCATTGTGTACGAATTGAAATCGCAGTAAGGACATTTGCGAACGCACCACGGCAGATGCACATAGAGTGACAGCGGCGGCAACTCGGCAAGCGTCAGGTCTGTTTCCATTCCAGCGTCTTGAGTTTGTCGGCAAGCTCCTGCAGCGCCTTGCCGCGATGGCTGCGCGCGTTCTTTGCGTCCGGACTGAGCTCTGCCGAACTACAGCTGAGCTCCGGATCGAAAAATACCGGATCGTAGCCAAAGCCGCCATCGCCGCGCCGCACGCGGAGAATTGAGCCGCGCCACTCGCCTTCGGCAATTACGGGGTCCGGATCGTCCGGTGCGAGGAAACAGGCAACACAATGAAATGCCGCGGTACGTTGTTCATCAGGCACACCGTCGAGCTCCTTAAGGAGTCGATCGATGTTGCTCTCATCGGTAGCGCCGGGGCCCGAATAACGTGCCGAGTAAACACCAGGCCGGCCGTCCAGCGCATCGACCGCCAGTCCCGAGTCGTCCGCTATGGCGGCAAGACCGGTTGCGGCCACCGCGTGGCGCGCTTTGATGAGGGCGTTCTCAACAAACGTGCTACCGGTTTCATCGGCATCGCTGACATTGAATTCTGATTGCGGAACGACGATGAAGTCGAGGTCACCGAGAATCCTGGAAAGTTCTTTGAGCTTGCCGACGTTGCCGCTGGCGAGGACTATTTTCTGCGGCCGCGAACGCAACTGCCTTAACCGGCAAGTACTTCGTTCTGTGCGACGATAATTTCGCCGACGCCTTTCCTGGCGAGATCAAGCATTGCGGTGAATTCGTCAGTAGTGAATGCGTGACCTTCGGCCGTGCCCTGCACTTCGATGAAATTGCCGGCCTCATTCATTACAACATTCATGTCTGTTTCGGCTTCGGAGTCTTCCGGGTAATCCAGGTCGAGTACCGGCACTCCGCGATAGATGCCGACAGAAACTGCGGCGACCTGCCCGTACAGTGGATTCTTCGGAATGGCTTTGCCCATGCGTTGCATCGCAAGCGACAACGCTACGTAGGCACCGCTAATTGAGGCGGTACGCGTGCCACCGTCCGCCTGCAGCACGTCGCAATCGAGTGTGACGGTGCGCTCACCAAGCGCCTCAAGGTTGATGATCGCACGCAGTGAACGGCCAATCAGGCGCTGGATTTCAAGTGTTCGGCCGCCCTGCTTGCCACGCGTTGCTTCACGTGATGAGCGCGTGTTAGTGGCGCGCGGCAACATGCCGTACTCGCCCGTCACCCAACCGCCACCACTGCCACGCAGCCATGGCGGCACACGATTTTCGACACTCGCCGTGCATAGCACACGCGTGTCGCCGAACTCGGCCAGCACGCTGCCTTCAGCGTGGCGTGTGAAATCAGGGGTAAAACGCACGACCCTCATCTGGTCGGCATCGCGGCCGCTTGGGCGCATTGTCGCTCTCCGTTATTGGTCGCCGCCCCAGCGCAATGCTGTTCCGGTCGTGTTGTCACTGTAAGGCGCGTTAGCGTTCAACGCCTGCATACTGAGCTCTTTCAGGTTTGCGGCAAGGGTGTTCTCGCCCGGTGCTCCGATCTGTGCCATGTCCTCATCGCTGAGTCCCGACCATAGTCCGTCTGAACAGGCCAACAGTACGTCTCCCGGCGACAGAGGGCGTTTGTTGGTAATGCTCATGTCCGGCACCGGCTTGTCGCCGCCGATGCAGCACTCGACGAAATTGCGCATTGGATGGTCGAGCGCTTCCTCTTCGGTGATGGCGCCCTCCTGGATAAGTACCTCGACATGGCTGTGGTCGCGTGAGCGCTCCAGCACGATGCCATTGCGCACCTGGTAGATGCGACTGTCACCAATGTGGGCCCAGTACGAACCGCCTTCCTGTACAAGACAGATTGCACAGGTCGCACGTGGTCGGAAATCGACG
This sequence comes from uncultured Woeseiaceae bacterium, assembly GCA_945787435.1. Classification (GTDB taxonomy): domain Bacteria; phylum Pseudomonadota; class Gammaproteobacteria; order Steroidobacterales; family Woeseiaceae; genus UBA1847. Next base: position 2,756 of record CALZHX010000267.1, on the reverse strand, counting down.
GCCACACTTTTGCCCAGGTTGACGACTTCGTCATGTGCGCGCGACAGCGCCATATAAAGAAAGCCCTGGGGGTCGAAGATTGGCAGCGTAGCGTCCATGAAAAGGTCCTGCACGACCTTGAGGCCCGTCTCGGCCGCCTGCGCACCATCCGAATGCCCGCCCATACCATCGAACACGAGCATCAGCGCCGCTTCGTCTGCAACAACGACGGCAGCCCGGTCCTGGTTGTCGGACCGGTCTCCGAGTGCGGACACCTTGGCGTATTCAATCTGCATTACGGTTGCGGGCTTTGGTTACTTCATGAACAATGAATCGATGTTACACAGTATGACAGGCTTTGCACGGCAGTCAGCCGAATCAGGCGCCGGCACAATGACGTGGGAACTGCGCGCGGTCAACCACCGTTATCTCGATGTACAGTTCCGACTGCCCGACGAATTTCGACCTGTCGAACAGGCCTTCAAGCAGCAGGTGTCCGCGGTACTTAGTCGCGGCAAGGTTGAATGTGCACTGCATTTTCGACGCGCCTTCGATCAGCAAGCGGAGATGAAGCTTAACGCCGATTTGGTCCACTTGATCGGTACACGGGTCACAGAAATTCAGAATGTCGTACCCAATGCTTCATCACCAAATGCCACCGATATCCTGCGCTGGCCCGGCGTTATAACCGAAACCGAAATTGACGCCGAACCACTACAGCATGAAGCAACGACGCTCCTCGAAAAGGCGTTGCAGTCGATGGCGGATATGCGCCGGAGTGAAGGCGAGCGCATTAGTGAAATGCTCGAGACGCGATGCAGCGACATCTCGACACTCGCTGCATCGGTGCGCGAACGACTTCCCGCCGTTCTCGAAGGCGCTCACGCGAAACAACGAGAGCGCATTGAGCGGCTCGATGTTGAGGCCGATCCGGCGCGCCTTGAAGTCGAACTCGCCCTGATTTCACAAAAGCTCGATGTCGATGAAGAACTCGACCGCCTTGCAAGCCACATCACCGAGATACGCCAGGTTCTCACGAGCGACGAAGCTGTCGGCCGTCGGCTTGACTTCCTGATGCAGGAACTCAATCGCGAAGCGAACACTCTCGGCTCGAAGTCAGCGGACGCACAAACCACGAAGGCGGCCGTCGAGCTCAAGGTTCTTATCGAACAGATGCGAGAACAAATCCAGAACGTCGAGTAGCGGCACCATGACAATAGCGTCAGCAATCGTACTCTTGTTCCTGGTCATTGATCCGTTCGGGAATGTTCCCTTTTTCGTTTCGGCACTGAAGGATGTCGAGCCGACACGACGCAGGGCAGTGATTGTCCGCGAGCTGTTGATCGCCTATTTCGTGATGGTTGTGTTCTTGTTTGCCGGGGAACCGTTCTTGCGAATTCTCGGTATCTCCGGACCGGCGCTGACGATTGCAGGTGGCGTGATCCTTTTCCTCATCGCGCTCAAGATGGTCTTTCCCGTACGTGGCCGGTCTTTGCAGGAAGAGCTTCAGGGCGAGCCCTTTATCGTGCCGCTGGCGATTCCGTATATCGCGGGACCGTCAGTTCTTGCGGTCGAGATGCTCCTGATGAGCGACGAGCCGGGCCGATGGCCAGTATGGCTTATTGCAGTCACCGTCGCTTGGGCCGGAACAGCACTTGTTGTGTTATTCGGCAGCCAGGTCGCCGAGCGTCTCGGGCCCAGAGGGCTTGTCGCGATCGAACGTCTGATGGGCATGATCTTGGTCGCGATCGCGATTCAGATGTTCCTGACGGGTGCAGACCTGTATTTCGGGAACAGATAGCTAAAGTTTCCAGTTACATTCTGCTGAGTAGCGAGTGTCCGGTATGCGCTGAAGCCAGCCGCTCAGATGGTAGTATTTCTTACCTGCTGAGGGGCTGCTTTTGACCCAAAGCGGACATCGAAACCTATTACTAGATTCTTGTTTTCTTAGCGGTCTTTTCATGATCTGTACTAGGACAAACGAAGCGATTGCACTTGGATTCAATATTGCAGGTCAAATGCTCATAGACGAAAACGTCTGATGTGAATGGATCAATTAGGAGTATCGCAGTGACGGAAGAATACAGTAAGCCATTTCCACGTCTCGTCATGCTTTGGAAAAGTGTGTGGTTGTTAAGCATTGTCTGCGTGTTCGTTTTGCCTGGTGAGGTAGTTGGTCAGACAATCGATACCAATCGGCCAGGATTCACGTTCTCACCCAACATCGTAGAACCCGGCCAATGGCAGCTGGAAACGGGAATATCTTATACGCGATCCAACGATAACGCGCGGACCACGTCCTTACCCCTGGCAGAAATTCGGACGGGGGTGGGTGGCGAAGTCGAAGTCTTCCTATCTTCACTGAGTTGGTCAGAAACAAGTTCCGCTGGTAGCAACACCAGCGGCCTGGTGGACATGGCGTTGGGAACTAAAATCAAGATAAGCGAAGCAGATGCCAGAACTCAGATGGCCCTTCTGTTTCAAGTGTCCGTTCCCGTGGGTGATAGCAATTTCACAAGCGATCGTTGGGATCCCAGCATCGCCTTTATTTGGGCATATAGCGGTGACCTCTCTATCGCGGGTACGGTCAAGGTCAGCGAGTTCAATGGTGCCTATCAGGTGGATAACGGTTTGAAGGTACCTTTTTCATGGAGCGACGTGCACAGCGGGTTCGTCGAGTGGGAAGTGAACTTGCCGGAAGGTGGCGGCAACACTCACTGGTTGAACGGTGGCTACCAATGGCTGATGGAAGATCACATGCAGCTTGATTTCAATGT
>CALZHX010000266.1 GCA_945787435.1 uncultured Woeseiaceae bacterium | reverse complement strand
GGGCTGGTCAATCAGTATGTCGGCCACCACGTGGTTTCGTGGGGAGGGCAGCTCGCCCGCGACACACTTGTCGACGTGCAACCCGCCTACGATCGAGAGCTCGACGAGCGTTACACCAACGCAGCGCTCTTTGTTGATGACTACATCCTGCGCATCCTGAGTAATGATGCGAGTGAGTTCGGCGTGAGCTTCATGAAGAGCTTCTGATTTTCGTCAGCATCTGTACCTGGAGCCGGCCGTTTGGCCGGCTCTTTTTTTTGCGCGTGGCAATCGCCACCACGGTGCTACAATTGCCCCATCCAGGAGCATCCATGACAAGCTTAACTCGTTGTTTTATAACACTTTTTGTACTTTCTGGCTTAATGGCCTGCGAAGCGGAGCAGACCGCACCAGGCACAGATGCGACGGCTGATGGCCGCATCGACCTGATTGTGCTGGGCGATCACGTCGTGACCATGGACGCTGCGGCGACCGTTATCGAGAATGGCGCGATAGCGATCGATGACGGCATTATTCTCGCGGTCGGCCCAGCCGGCGAGATCAGCGTAGCGTATGCCGCCGAGCAAACATTGGCCGGCGACAACCGCATCGTCATGCCCGGGCTCGTCAACGGTCACTCGCATGCCGCGATGACATTGCTGCGCGGCGTCGCGGACGACCTCGCATTGATGGACTGGCTCAACAACTACATCTTCCCGGCCGAAGTCGAATTCGTCGATGCGGAGTTCGTACGCATCGGCACGGAGCTTGCGTGCTGGGAAATGATTCGCGGCGGCACGACGACGTTTGTCGATATGTATTACTACCCCGACGTCATTGCCGAGGTTGTCGACAGCTGCGGCATGCGCGCATTGATATCTGCGACGGTCATAGACCAGCGTAGCCCTGATGCCGAAAGCGCCGTCGACTCGATTGAAAAGGGCAACAGCTTCATCGAACGCTGGCAAGGCAAGAACAACCGCATCACGCCAATTTTCGGCCCGCACGCGAATTACACGCTCAATGCAGAACAACTGCAGGCGACACGTGCGGCAGCGATGCAATACGACGTTCCTATCAGTATTCACATGGCCGAGTCGCCGTTCGAATTTCAATACTCGCAGGACACATTCGGCAAAACGAGCATCGAGTTCTTCGAGTCGATCGACTTTTTCGATGGCCCAACGATCGCTGCACATGTCGTCTGGCCGACGGAGGCGGAAATTCCAATACTGGCCGAGCGTGAAGTTGGCGTCATTCACAACCCGACATCGAACATGAAGATCGCTTCCGGCATAGCACCGATAACCGATATGCTCAAAGCGGGCGTGCGCGTAGGTCTTGGCACAGATGGTGCCGCGAGCAATAATGATCTCGACATGTGGGAAGAAATGCGGCTCGCGTCACTCCTGCAAAAAGTTGAGCAAATGAACCCCGAGGTGCTACCGGCCGAAACGGTGTTGCGAATGGCGACGAGTGGCGGCGCGACGGCGATAGGACTTGGCGAAAAGATCGGCTCGCTCGAAGTGGGCAAACGCGCGGATCTCATCCAGGTTGCTTTTGACGATGTGCACCACGTACCGACCTACGACGTTATCTCGCATCTTGTTTACGTGAATGACGAACAGGATGTAGCATCGGTGGTGGTCGATGGCCGGGTATTGATGCGCGAGCACGAAATGCTGACCATCGATACTGAACGCGTTGCCGCGGAGGCTGCCGAGGTGGCTGCCAGGATTCAGAGTGCCTTGCAGGAGAGGAACCAGTAATGGCTAAAAACATCGCAGCAGCAATTGCTGGCATTGTTACGGCTTTTGTCCTGATCATGCTGATCGAGAAACTCGGTCATATCATCTATCCACCGCCACCTGATCTCGATTTCAGCGATCCCGAAGCTTTGCGTCCTTACATCGCGACCTTGCCGTTCCTGGCGTTGCTGTTCCCGATGATCGCATGGGTTGTCGGCACCTTTGCGGGTACGGTTGTCGCCTGCAAGATCGGCACGGCTAATCCGTTGCTGTTTGCCGCGATCGTCGGCGGCCTGGTATTGGCAGGCACTATCGCCAACCTGATAATGATCAAGCACCCGCTGTGGTTCTCGGTCGTTTCACTCGTGGCCATTGTGGCCAGCGCATGGATAGCCGTGCGTGTCGCCAGCGGTGCGGACGCGCAGCTGCCAGCCGAGGACTAGTCGCACTCGAAGCGCCTATCTGGCCAGGAAGCTCGTGCCGTAGTCCATGGGCGGCAGCCCGAACATCGTCGCAATGCTCTGCCCGATATCTGCGAATGTCTCGCGCTTGCCGAGCGCCCCCGGCGTAACGCCATGACCATACGCCAGCACCGGAATGTGTTCACGCGTGTGATCTGAGCCTTCCCAGGTCGGGTCACAGCCGTGATCCGCACAAAGGAACACAACGTCGTCGTCCTTCATCAGTTCAAGCAATTCGGGCAGGCGCTGGTCGAAATACTCCAACGCTGCTGCGTAACCTTCGACATCTCGCCGATGTCCGTAGAGCATGTCGAAGTCAACGAAGTTCGTAAACACGATCGAGCGATCTCCCGTATCGCGCATTGCTTCGAGCGTCGCGTCAAACAGCGCGGCATTGCCCGAGGCTTTTACTTTCCTGGTGATGCCCTGGTCGGCATAGATATCGGCGATTTTTCCGATGCTGATAACATCACCACCGGCAGCGACCAGTTTGTCGAGCACCGTGTCTGCGTGCGGCGGCGTCGTGAGATCGCGGCGGTTGCCGGTGCGCGCATAGGTGTCCGGTCCATCGCCAATGAACGGTCTCGCGATGACCCGACCGATGTTGTATTCGTCGACAAGCTCGCGGGCGATGTCGCAAAGCTCGTATAGACGATCTAGACCGAACGACTCCTCGTGACAGGCGATCTGGAACACGCTGTCGGCAGACGTGTAAAAAATCGGCTTGCCTGTTCTCACGTGCTCGTCACCCAGATTCGCGATGATCGTCGTGCCCGACGCGTGGCAATTGCCGAGGTAGCCCGGGAGTCCTGCACGCTCAACGAGCTTGTCGAGTAGTTCCTGCGGTAACGTGTTCTCGCGCTCGCTGAAGTAGCCCCAGTCGAACAACACCGGAACTCCCGCAATCTCCCAGTGCCCGCTCGGTGTGTCCTTGCCGCTGGAGAGCTCTTCAGCGTAACCGTAGGCGCCGACAATTTCGCTGTCCGTAATTGCTGCCGCGGCAAATTCACCCGTGCTGTCGCGTCCCGCATGGTAAAGCCCAAGCCGCGCGAGATTCGGCAGCTCTAGTGGTTTGCCCGCCGCAAGCCGCGCGCGCGCGATGTGCCCGAAAGTGTC
>CALZHX010000265.1 GCA_945787435.1 uncultured Woeseiaceae bacterium | reverse complement strand
AATCGAATCGTTTCCAGGGCAAGACCAGAGCATCTGCCGGGGAGCAGCAAGAAGCAGCGCTCAAGGAGTTCGACAGCCTCGTCGACGCCCTGCGAGACAAGGGAATTAATGTCGTTGTCGTTAACGATACGGTCGAGCCACACACGCCAGACTCCATATTTCCGAATAACTGGGTGAGCTTTCATAGTGATGGTCGCGTCGTTCTGTACCCGATGGAGGCCGAGAATCGCCGCACCGAGCGACGCATGGATGTTATTGGTCATCTCAATGATGAGCTCGGCTATGCCGTCAGCGAGATTGTCGACCTGTCACCTCATGAGCAGCACGGGCATTACCTCGAGGGCACCGGCAGCTTGGTGCTCGACAGGGTCAATCGCGTTGCCTACGCCAGCCTGTCGTCCCGCACTCAGCTCGATCCGCTTGGCGATTTCGCACAACGTATGGAATACGATGTCGTTGCCTTCGAAGCCGTAGATCGCGAGGGCGTTCCGATCTATCACACGAATGTGTTGATGAATATCGGCGAAACACTGGCAGTTATATGTGACGAGGCAATCACGCGGGAGGACCAGCGCGAGGCGGTACTTCAGCGCATCAGAGAGTCAGGCCACGATGTGATTCTGCTCAGTTACGACCAGCTCGACGCGTTTGCAGGAAACATGCTCGAACTGCGCGGCGAAGATGGCAATCGCGTGGTTGCCATGTCGCAACAGGCATTTGACTCCCTCAACGATGAGCAGCGCGCTGTCCTGGATGAAAACGGTGATATCGTGTCGGTACCAATCGATAATATCGAGGCTTCCGCCGGGGGTAGTGTGCGTTGCATGCTCGCCGAAATTCACCTTCCGAAAGACGCGTCGGACTCTGACTAAAAGAAGAAATGAGCAATTTTCAGGACAAAATCTTGATGTGCCCGCCCGACTACTTCACGGTGGACTATGTCATTAACCCGTGGATGGCCGGCAACGAGGAATCGATGAGCCTCGACAAGGCGAAGCAGCAATGGCAACAGCTACACGACAAGGTCAGCGAGTTCGCTGATGTGGTCACGCTGGCGCCGGACCCGGATCTTCCCGATATGGTATTCACGGCAAACGCCGGTGTCGTTTATGGCAACAAAGCGATTGCGAGTCACTTCATGCCGATGGAGCGACGCGCAGAAGAGCCTATATTCAAACAGTGGTTTCGCGATAGTGGATTCGACCTCTTCGAGCTTGATGAGAAGATCGGCTTCGAAGGTGCCGGTGACTGCCTGCTCGACCGGCGCGGCCCCTGGTTGTGGACCGGTTATGGATTTCGCACTGAAATCGAAGCGCACGCCGAGATTCAGAGATATTTTGACATTGAGCTCGTGTCGATACGTTTGACGGATTCGCGCTTCTATCACATCGACACATGTTTCTGTCCGTTGACGGATGGTTTCCTGATGTATCACCCGCCAGCGTTTGACTACGAATCACGTATCGCGATCGAAAGCAGAATCCCACCGCATAAGCGCATCATTGTCGACACATTCGACGCAGGAAATTTTGCGTGCAATGCGATCAACATTGGTGACCGGGTCATTCTGCATCGTGCATCGGAGCCGCTAAAAGCCCGGCTCATGCTCGCCGGGTTCAAGGTGCACGAAGTGGAGTTGACCGAGTTTCTAAAAGCGGGGGGCTCGGCGAAGTGCCTGAGCCTGAAGCTCAACGAGCCGGTTCGGAATTAATGTCCGCGCCGTTACGGTACCGGATACAAGCAAAGAATCCGGAAGCCCATCTCTACGAAGTCAGCATCACCGTAGACACGCCAGACCCGTCAGGCCAGGTATTCGAGCTGCCCGCCTGGATTCCCGGCAGCTACATGATTCGCGACTATGCGAAGCACGTGGTCGCCATCCACGCCGAGTCCGACGGACTCGCAGTCCCGATGACGAAGCTCGACAAGAGCCGCTGGCAGGCTGAGCCGGTTGATCGACCGCTAAAGGTCGTTGCGGAAATCTATGCCTACGACTCCAGCGTTCGCGGCGCCCACCTCGATGCGACGCATGCTTACTTCAACGGTCCGTGTGTATTCCTGAGCGTTTCGGGGCAGGAACAATCGCCCTGCGAACTCGAAATTGTCGCACCCGATCCGCCTGTCGGAAAAGACTGGCGTGTGGCAACGTCGATGCGCCGCGATGGTGCAGATCAATATGGGTTTGGTTCTTACCGGGCAGAGGACTACGCCGAGCTAATCGACCATCCAGTTGAGATCAGCGAGCTGACTATCGGTGAATTCGACGTGCGAGGTATTCCTCACGCGATTGCGATACGGGGCCGCGTTCGCGTTGATATCGCGCGTCTTTGTCACGATCTGCAGCGCATCTGTGAACAACATATCGATTTCCTCGGCGCCCCTGACGGGCTCGATCGTTACCTGTTTCTGCTGCATGCACCCGGCACTGGCTACGGCGGACTGGAGCATCGCTGGTCATCGAGCCTGGTTTGCTCTCGCGACAATCTTCCGCTGCGTGCGGACTCTGAGGTTAGCGATGGCTACCGGATGTTCCTCGGGCTCGTGAGTCACGAGTACTTTCACCTTTGGAATGTAAAGCGCCTGAAGCCGGCAGTGTTCACACCATACGACCTGAGTTCTGAGAGCCACACCGGGTTATTGTGGGTCTTCGAAGGCATAACCTCTTACTACGACGATCTGGCACTTGTGCGCGCCGGCCTGATTCCGGCGGAGAGCTATCTCGAACTCGTCGGTCAGACAATCACCCGCGTAATGCGCGGCTCCGGCCGGCACAAGCAGAGCGTTGAAGAATCGAGTTTCGATGCGTGGACCAAGTTCTACAAGCAGGATGAGAATGCCGGCAACGCAATCGTCAGCTACTACGCGAAGGGGTCGCTAATCGCGCTCGCCCTTGACCTGAAGATACGTTCCGAATCGAGTAGGGGTGATACAACTACTCTTGACGACGTCATGAAGGAATGCTGGAAACGCTGGGGGCAGTCGGGGGAGGGCATGCCGGAAGATGGTTTTGAAAGTGTGTGTGCTGAAGTCACCGGACTTGATCTTGGTGATTTTTTTGACGCATCCGTGCGCGGCACGGGTGAACTGCCGTTGCAAAAACTGCTAGCGAAGTTTGGCATCGATTATTGTTTGCGGCAGGCGAGTAACGCAGCAGACAAAGGTGGCAAGCCCGCGGAGAAACAGGTGGGAACCTGGCTGGGGGCGACACTCGCCAACAACGCCGGAAAATCGGTTTTCACGGCGGTCGCAAACGGCGGGCCGGCCGAGCTGGCCGGAGTTGCACCAGGGGACGTGGCGGTCGCACTCGATGGGCTCGTATTGACGGCGGCGAACTGCGCGCAACGTCTCAAGACGCATCGCGACGGCGATAAACTCGAGCTCATCGTATTTCGCGGCGATGAGCTGATTACTTCGCGCATCAAACTGGCCGATGCCCCGGAGACCACGTGCTACCTGGAATTCGACAGCGACGCCGATGCCGAGTCACTTGCCCGACAAGCGGCCTGGCTGTTGTCGGACTAGTTGATGCTGTTGCTTGCCAATCCACGGCTTCGGCTGTTCGCTGGTGCGGCGCTGATAAGCCTCTCACCTGTCTGGGTGAAACTTGTCGGCGTCTCGGCCACCACAAGCGGTTTCTACCGCGTGTTCATTGGCGGTGTGGCCCTTGGCCTGTACCTTCTGGTCGCGCGCAAATCGCTTCAGTTCAGTCGACGAGTCTGGCAACTGCTCGGCCTGGCGGCGGTTTTTTTCGCGCTCGACCTGTGGTTCTGGCACCGCAGTATCATCTTTATTGGTCCCGGGCTTTCGACTCTACTGGCGAACTTCCAGGTGTTCATCCTGATGTTGGCTGGCATTTTTGTGTTGCGGCAAAAGCCGACGGTAACGCAGTTGCTGGCAATTCCACTGGCTCTGTTCGGACTCGGCATGATCGTCGGGCTGGACTGGCAGAGCCTGCCCGACGACTATCGTCTCGGAGTCGCTTACGGGCTGTTGACCGCGCTAGCCTATGCAGGCTACCTGCTGACAATGCGTTATTCCCGCGAGGACGTCGAGTACGGCATGCCTACGCGGGAAATCGCGGTGATCTCTGTTGTTTCGGCGGCGATACTCGGTGCCTCGGCAATGGTCGAGGGGCAGTCGCTTGCAATACCCACTGTCGGCGATTTTGGTTGGCTGGTCGCTTACGGCGTGCTGTCGCACTGCCTCGGCTACATCCTGATTGTCAGCAGCCTGCCGCAGGTATCGACAACCGAGGCGGGACTCGCGTTATTGTTGCAACCAACATTGAGTTTCGTCTGGGACGTAGTCTTTTTTGCGCGGCCAATGACGCCGACGGAGTTGGCCGGGGCTGCGATTGCGCTCGGCGCGATCTACCTTGGGTCGCGGCGAACCTCAAAGCAGGTTTAGCGCCGCGGGCAGTATCTCTATTACGAATCGGCTCGCCGGCGCGCCCACCTCCCCATCAAGATGGGAGGGTACCTCTCCACGTGCCTCGATCGTCACACGAGACACACTCGCGTGCTTAACTTCGTTTTCGCCCAGGTGTTCGCCGCTGATGATTTTGGGTAGCAGGGATAGAATGCGTGTCCGGGATACCGGGTCTGCGATCAGCAACTCAAGCTTGCCATCACTATTGTCTGCCATCGGTGCGATGTGAAACATGCCACCGACCCATGCACCATTGCTAATACTGGCAAGTGTGATGGGACCACGCATCGTCAGCGCATCTGATGTAATCGTCATGTCAGGTGTAGCGACGCCATCGACAAGACAACGAAAAATCGCGAACAGGTAGACAAGATCACCAATTGGCCAACGGTACGAACGCGCAATCTTGGTGACTTTCGCATCGAAGCCGATGCCGGCACCATTCGCAAAGTAGCGCTCGTTCATACGCCCGATATCGATGCAACGAGAGGTCGCGTCGACTTTGATGCGCTCGGCGAGCAATTGCGTCGCATGTTCCCAGTTGAGTGGGATGCGACAGGCCTTGGCGAAGTCATTGCCGGTGCCCGATGGGATGACGCCCAGCCGCGCCGGATTGTCGGCATGCATAATTCCGTTGACGGCTTCGTGAACGCTGCCATCCCCGCCTGCCACCACAATTTTTTCGGTGCCGCGATTCACTTGCGTACGAACCTGATCTTCGAGATCGCCGGCCGTCCGGCTTTGATACGATTCGAATTCGATACCTTCTTGCTCGAGCAACGCGGAAATGCGGGACAGGCGTCGCCCGGCGCGCCCTCGACCGGCCGTGGGATTAACAAATAACGATACTGGGCCTGATGTCATGCTGAAGCCGCGGATGCTGGTTGGCCGATGCTACAATGCCTCACTCTGTCCACGCAAAGCGGAACGTCTTCATGCTCGAGCTCGGTGTCAAGTTTCTGATCAGCTACTTCATTGGCTCGCTGATGGGGGCCATGATCATCGGGAAACTGCGCGGCGGCATCGATATTCGCACCATGGGTAGCGGCAACGCCGGTGGTACCAACGCGTTGCGAACGCAAGGCATCGCTTTCGCATTGGGAGTCGTGATCATCGATATTGGCAAAGGCTATGTCGGGGCCGGCATTGTTCCAGGCCTCGAAATTCCATTTGTGCCCACAGACCCGGACGTATCCCGATACTGGCTGACACTGTGTTGTGCCGCCGCGGCCGTGTTCGGCCACGTTTGGCCGGTCTATCATCGTTTCAATGGTGGTAAGGGCGCGGCCACGCTGGTCGGCACCATGATCGTGCTGGGCCCTGAGCTGGTTCTGCCATTGATACTGGTCTGGGCATGGGTTCTCGTATTGTCGGGTTACGTAGGTCTGGCAACGATGATAGCCGCCGCTTCCGTGCCCGTCTGGATCGGAGTAACCCGCCTTCCGGAGGACCAGCCGTTGTTCATTTACTGCGCTTTGATGGCTGCCTTTATCATTCTCTGGCATCGCTCCAACATTCGACGAATGCGCGATGGCAGCGAGCATCGGAATACACGATTGATGATCTTCAGCAGAAAGCGTCCAACCGGAGACAATGAGCAAACTTGACGTCGTTGGGATTCAACATCCGCTTAGCGAGCCCGCCATCGCGAAACTGGAAAAGCTCGAGAGTTTTTCAAGCATAGCCTCGACCAATACTTACTTGATGTCGCAGCCGTCACCGGCGGCTGGTCGTTATCGTGTGGCAATCGCCGACCACCAGACCTCGGGTCGCGGCCGGCACTTCAGGCGCTGGATTTCGGCACCAGGGTCGGGGCTCTGCCTGTCATTTTCATACACCTTTATGAGCAGGACAACGCAACTCGAAGGGCTGACGCTGGCGATCGGTGTCGGTGTCCTGGGCGCGCTGCAGCATCTCGAGGTCGATGGAGTCAGCCTCAAGTGGCCCAACGATGTCGTTGCGCTTGACGGCAAGCTGGGTGGCAGTCTGACCGAGGTGCAGTCCGGGCAATCTGAGCATGCGACCGTTGTTACCGGCATCGGCCTGAACGTCGACATTCCGCAGCGAATCGATTTCGACGTTGAGTCTGACTGGGCTCACCGCGCCGTCGATCTCAAGTCCGTGGGTCCGAACTTGCCTGGCCGTGAGTTACTTGCGGGTACCCTGGTCGATCATCTCTTCCTGGCGTTCAAGCGCTTCGAGGAATCCGGGTTGCAGGGTTTCATGAGTGAATGGCGCGCAAACGACTGGTTATTGGGGAGAGAGATAACCGTCGACATGCCGGACAAACAGATCACCGGCACAGCGGTGGGGGTGGCCGAGGATGGCTCATTGCTAATCGACACGAACAACGGCCAGGCGCGTGTCATCTCCGGCTCTATCGTCATGGCGGGCCCGAAGAAGCAAGGCACATGAGTGCGCTGCTCATCGACGTCGGCAACTCACGCATAAAGTGGGGCGTACTCGATGACGGGGCGATACGACGTACGGGGCACATTTCCCGCGACAAAATCAAGGAGCAAGGTCTCGCAGCATTGACCTCGAAGCTGCCGAGGCGTGTTGATGCTGTTTTTGCCAGCAACGTTGCGGGCACGAGTTTCGCTACCCGATTGTCGGGAGTTATAGGAATGCATTGCAGCGTCGATGTGCATTTCGCGCGCAGCGCAAGCCAGGCGTGCGGCGTCGTGAACAGCTACCGTCAGCCGCGGCGGCTCGGCGTTGATCGCTGGGTTGCAATGATTGGTGCCTGGGCCGAGATTGGGGATGCCTGTCTGGTCGTTGACGCCGGCACCGCTGTGACCATTGACGCGCTTGACGCGACAGGCGAGCATCTCGGCGGGCAGATCATTCCGGGTGTCGGGCTGATGGCAGGCTGCCTCGCGGCCCGGACCAGCGATATCCCGAATATCCAGCGCCGGGCGTCCAGCCAGGGCAGCGGAATGGAGATGTTCGCCAGTACCACCGCCGGCGCGGTCGGGCACGGTGCCCTGAATGCGGTCGTGGGCGCGATAGAAAGGGCTGTGGCTGTCATGGGCAGGAACGGCACCGATACGGCGATCGTCTTGACCGGTGGTGATGCGTCACGCATTCTTAAGTCGCTCGATACTGAGGCGATTCATCGTCCGCATCTTGTACTGCAAGGCCTGGCGAAAATACTGGAAGATAGTTGATGAGAAACCTGCTTTGGCTCCTGTTGCTCGCGAACATCCTCTATTTCGTGTGGGGCATGTTATCGGGCGACGATACGGAGCCCGGCATTGCAATCGTCAGTGAATCCGAGCTGGGCCCACCGCTCGATGTAACAGCGAATCGTGACGCCGAGGCGGCCGCAAGCGTTGGCGCCGTACTTGGCTCCGGCGAACCTTCAGACCTTGCCGCGGTAGTAGGGCGTTCCTGCGTGACTATCGGGCCGTTTCGTTCCAGTGACGATGCAGACAGGGCGAAAATGGAATACGCAGGAGAAGGTATGCGCACGGCTTTGCGATCGGGGCAGGGCCAGATATT
>CALZHX010000264.1 GCA_945787435.1 uncultured Woeseiaceae bacterium | reverse complement strand
AGACCGATAGTGACGCAGAACTGGACAGCCTGATCGGATTTGTGAAGGAGCTTGGAGGCGACACCCGCGTCAAGCTCAATGCCTTTCAACACCATGGCGTCAGAGGTGAGGCGCTTGGCTGGGAGAAGATGTCCGAAGCTGGTGTCGACAGGGCCGCCAAACGCCTGCGCGCGGCGGGCATCGACAATGTCGCTACGCCGGCCGTTTATCTCTAGCCAGGGGCCTGACCGTTGACCCATCAATTGTCGCCGAGCCCGGATTAAATCTCGGTACCCGTTTTTCCTGTGCTAGACTGCTTGTGTCTATGTCAAATGCTCAAACATGAAGACATGAGGACTTCGGTCTGGAGATAACAATGAAAAAGACCACTACCCTAACGACCCTCGCGGCCTGCATTTTGACGCTGCTCGCTGGCAACGCATTCGCCTGCGGCGAGAGCCTCTTCAGAGTCGGCAAAGGCGTAGCGTTTCGCGAGTACACTGCCCCTCTTCCAGGAAGCATTCTGGTCGTCGCGAACACGGAAGCGGAATTGGCGTTAGTTGAGCGACTCGCAGCTGCCGGACACGACATTCATGTCGTATCAGACCCTTCAGAAATTGGCGAGGAACTTCAGAACCACGAAATCGATGTCGTCCTTGCGTACTACAGCGAACGGGAGGTGGTTGAGGACGAAATGTCGTCAATGGCGAGTGCGACCTACATTCCCGTCACAATGGACGGGACCCTGGAAACCTCCGAGGCCAGCGGGCTTTATGAGCGATCTGTCTCCAGCGAAGATAGCGTTCTGAAGTATTTGAAGACGATTCACAGGACGCTGAAGTCACAATCATAAAAAAACAACCTGGCGGCGTGCCAAATGGCGCGCTGCGCCGGTTAATTGTGCTGTCGACAACGACGGCCATTGGCGCACTCCTGCTACTCACCTCGAACGTCAACGCAGCGGAGGTCGAGCTCCGGAAGGGTAGCGGTCAATTCGTGGTGACTTACCAGTTCAATGAGACTGACGGCTTCGAGAGCGACATTGGCGACCTGCCGATTGGCTCGATCGATACCCATGTGATGAATTTTGAGCTGCAGTACGCGCTAACAGACCGCCTGACAATCATCGCCGGTATTCCTTATGTGAGAAAGCGGTACAACGACGGCCCGCTGCCGCACGACCCGTTGCTGCTCGATCCGCCGAGACCCTATATCGAGAACGTAGATGATGGTAGCTGGAATTCTGATTTTCAGGACTTTAACTTTGGCGCAAGATACCGGGTAAAGGATGGCGCCTTTTCCGTAGAACCATTTGTTTACCTTGGAATTCCAAGTCAGGAATACCCTTTCTCTGGCAATGCGGCCGTCGGCCAGCAGTTAACACGACTTCAAGTCGGGTCGTCCTTAATGTGGTACCCGGGCCTGTCCAACGCCTACTATAGCGCCGATATCGGCTATGTTTTCGTGGAGGAAACACTTGGCGTTAGCGTCAATTACTGGAATATCCGCGCCGAGGCCGGTTATCAGTTTGGACCGCGTATTACAGGCAGGTTATTTGGCCTATTGAAGAAAGGGTCTGGACTCTCGGTTCCCACCGACTTTCCCGGATTTCCTGATCAATTGACTGACGAGATGTGGTACCAGCATGATCGTACGCTCAAACACAATTATTTGAATGTCGGCATCGGCCTCGACTGGGCTTTGAACGACCACTACAGTCTCTCGTCCAATTACATGACGATGGTCTGGGAAGACCAGGTGAATATCCTCGACTACGCGTTTACCCTGTCACTTGCCCGGACGTTTTGACGGACATCGGCAACGCCTACTGCATGACTCTCAGGCGTTGCAAGGTATCTGGCAGACGATCACGCAGAATTTCCTGTCTCCGCTCAACCGATTGGACAACAGCCTGGTATCTCGGCTCATCCTTGAACTTCTGAAAACAAGGTGAGTCAACCAGGACCGGGTACCAGAGCAACCCCGGGCTCTCCACAACTCGTTCAAGGACTTCCAGCGCCAATTCATCCTCTCCCAGTATCGATTGGCCACAGGCCTCGTACAGGTTTGGCCACCACGCCTTTGGGGCACCGGTCAAAATGACGCGACTCATTATCCCAATTACAAATTCGGCATATTCGTGTGCTTTTTCAGCCTGCCCGTTTGCATTTAGCGCATCAGCGAACGTCATCAGCGTCTCAATGCCGTTAGCGCGCCTGGAATCGACAAAGACCTTCTCGGGCAGGCCTTGTTGATCCAGTATGTAGATTGCCTGCTCGTAGTTGCCAAGTGCCAGGTGCGCCCGCGCCAGTCCGTACCAAACCTGAACCTGATTGGGATTCTCAAAGACCAGCTCCTCGCCAACCTCGATCATCTCCTCATATCGTCTTAGCCAAAACAGATTGGGAAACGACATGTCCGGGTCGAAATACCTGGTGCCTTCCTCGTCGCCGATTCGCGCGTACAGATCTGCCAATGCCCAAAGCGCGTCCGGATATTTAGGATCTGCTGCTCTTGAGCGCATCGCCCAGGCAATTCCGACATCCAGATTTCCAACAAGCTCGTGAATTCGCGCCACTTCCAGGAAGGCAACCGCCTTTTGGGGTGACTT
>CALZHX010000263.1 GCA_945787435.1 uncultured Woeseiaceae bacterium | reverse complement strand
GAAAAGGCGCACGGACTGGATAAGCCTCTGGCACTGAGCCGCATCACTGAACTCTGTCTCCAACAAGCGGGAGTCGCGACGTGATCAAGAAAATGCGACGGATCAACAGCGTACATTTCGTTGGCATCGGCGGGTCGGGCATGTCCGGCATCGCTGAGGTGATGTTGAGCCTGGGCTACAAGGTCCAGGGCTCCGACATAAAAGCCAACAAACAAACACGGCGCCTCGAAAATCAGGGCGCTACCGTATTCATCGGCCACGCTGAAGCAAACATTGAGCATGCAGATGCCGTTGTCGTTTCCAGCGCGGTCGATGAAACCAATCCGGAAGTCGCAGCCGCTCGTGAGCGATTGATGCCCGTTGTGCAACGGGCCGAGATGCTGGCTGAGCTTATGCGGTTCCGATATTCGATCGCGGTAGCCGGGACGCATGGCAAGACGACGACAACGAGTCTCGTCGCCAGCGTTTTGGCCGAGGGAGGGTTGGACCCCACGTTCGTAATCGGCGGGCGACTGAAAAGTGCCGATGCGAACGCGCGACTTGGGCAAGGCGATTACCTGGTCGCCGAGGCGGATGAGAGCGATGCCTCGTTTGTGCACCTGAAGCCGATGCTCGCGATAGTGACGAATATCGATGCCGACCACATGTCGACCTACGATGGCGACATCGACAAGCTGCGCACGGGTTTCATTGAGTTCCTGCACAACCTGCCGTTCTACGGGGTCGCTGTAGTCTGTACGGACGATCCCGGCGTCAACGAAATTCTCAGCAATGTCGGTCGTTCGCTCATTACCTATGGCACCAACGATGATGCGGACGTGCGCGCCGAGAACATCGAGTTTGACCAGGGGCACACGCACTTCGACGTCGTTCGCCCCGGCGATCGTGACCCGCTTCGAATCGAACTGCATTTGCCCGGCATGCACAACGTAAGGAACGCGCTGGCGACCATTGCTGTCGCTGACGAATTGCAGATCGGCGATGACGCTGTCGTCAGGGCACTCGCCGAGTTTGAAGGAATCGACAGGCGCTTCCAGATCCTCGGTGAGGTGGAGACCGTGGCTGGAAAAGTCATGCTCGTCGATGACTACGGTCACCACCCGACAGAAATAGCGGCGACTCTGGCGGCTGCGCGTGCAGGCTGGCCGGAGCGGCGCGTCGTTCTCGTATTTCAACCGCATCGCTACACCCGTACGCGCGACCTGATGGACGATTTTGCGACGGTTGTGTCCGATGCGGACGTCGCGATCGTGCTTGAGGTTTATGCGGCCGGCGAAGATCCAATCGCGGGAGCCGACGGTCGGGCGATCGCCCGTGCCGTGCGTACTCGCGGCGCTGTTGAGCCCGTGTTTGTCGAGTCGCTGGATGAATTGCAGCCCGTACTCGAAAGTGTGCTGGCCGATGGCGATCTCGTGTTGCTGATGGGCGCGGGAGACATTGGCACTTATGCGGCCGGCCTGGCAGACCTGTTGGTCAAAAAACCGAATCTGAAGGTGCACTCATGATGGCGGCCGAGCAGCAAAGCCTGCGCGGCGAGGTCCGGGTGAACGAGCCCATGAGCAAGCACACGTCCTGGCGTGTCGGCGGGCCCGCGGAGACCTTTTTTGTGCCTGCCAGTCTTGAGGACCTGTCGGCATTTCTGCACGACCTGCACACCGACATCCCGGTTTTCTGGTTCGGCGTCGGTAGCAATCTGCTGGTCCGCGATGGCGGCATTCGTGGAGTTGTCATTTCGGCATCGAAGATTCTCAAGGATCTCGAGCGTGTCGAAAACTACCGGGTTCGAGCCGGCAGTGGTCTGCCGTGCACACAACTCGCGCGCCAGTGCATCCGTTGGGGCATCGGACCGTCCGAGTTTTTCGCGGGTATTCCGGGAACGGTCGGCGGTGCGCTTGCCATGAACGCCGGCGCGCACGGTGGCGAGACATGGGAGCGCGTCGAGTCGGTGCGCACGATAGATCGCGCCGGTGTCATTAATCAACGCGCGCCGAGTGAATACTCAGTTGCCTATCGCAGCGTAACCGGCCCGACGAATGAGTGGTTCATCGAAGCGATATTCCGCTTCGACCCGAACGTAGCACCGAGCATGGAAGTGATGAGCGAGATGCTGGAGCGGCGCAAACGTACACAGCCGCTCGGCTTGCCAAGTTGCGGATCCGTATTTCGCAATCCGCCAGGTGATCACGCCGCCAGGTTGATTGAAGCCGCCGGGCTCAAAGGTTATTCGATCGGCGGTGCGGAAGTGTCGGAGAAGCACGCCAACTTCATCATCAACAGCAATGACGCGACGGCGACTGACGTTGAGGAACTGATCGAGCACGTGCGCCAGATCGTTATCGAAAAGCACGGTGTTGAACTGGTTCATGAAGTTCGGATCGTCGGCGAGGTGGCGCAATGAGTCGTATCGCGACACTGCTTGAAGAGCGCACGGCTATTGCGAACGCTAGCGAATTTGGACGTGTTGCAGTCATGCTTGGGGGATCGTCGCCGGAGCGCGAGGTATCACTTGATACCGGCGCCGCAGTCCTGAAAGCTCTGCAGTCGCGCGGTGTGGATGCTCACGCCTGGGATCCGGCGGGCAAGAGCCTGGGGCAGTTCGCCGCCGCCGGCTTCGACCGCACCTGGATCGCTCTGCACGGCACTGGTGGTGAAGACGGCGCCTTGCAGGGCGCGTTGCAGTGGCTGGATATGCCCTACACGGGCAGTGGCGTCATGGCGTCATCGCTGGCAATGGACAAGATACGCAGCAAGCACCTGTTCGAGGCTTGCGGTATTCCGACGCCCGAATATGCCGTTATCCGCCACGATGCCGACGCCGTGCTCGCTGCCGAGGAGCTCGGCTTCCCGATGATTCTGAAGCCGGCAGGCCAGGGCTCGAGCGTCGGCATGTCGAAAGTATTCGAGCACGAGGATCTTGCCGAAGCTGTGAAACTTGCCCTTGAATACGGTGGCGTCGCGCTGGCCGAGCACTGCATTGTCGGTGACGAATTCACGGTCGGCGTCCTGCAGGGCTGTGCACTGCCGAGCATTCGAATCGTCACGCCGCGCGTGTTCTATGACTATCGCGCGAAATATGAATCCGACAGAACCGAGTACCACTGCCCCGGAACCGCCGACGATGAGACCGAGGCGCTTTATGCGGGTCTCGCGATGGCTGCATTCAACGAAGTCGGGTGTACCGGGTGGGGCCGCGTCGACTTCATGACCGGTGAAGACGGCAAACCGCAGGTACTCGAAGTCAACACGATCCCGGGCATGACCAGTCATAGCCTGGTTCCGATGGCGGCAAAACAGGCAGGTATTGATTTCGAAGAGCTTTGCTGGCGCATTCTCGAGACGAGCGTCAGGGAAGGCCATCACACAAACGCGATTGAGGTGGCAGCCAATGACGCGTAAGCAGGCACGACGCAGAAAGCAGAAAAAGGCAGCACGCTTCACGTTGCCGAGAGTTCGCTTAGGACACATCGTCACGCCCGCCGTTGCAGTTGCGGCGGTCGTAGCCACGTACTTCCTGAGTGCCGGCATGCTTGACCGGCCGATCCGTTCGATAGAGATCAACGGACCGTTTCAACGTGTCACGGCGTTGCAAATAGAGGAGGCAATCAGCGACGAACTCGAAGACGGTTTCGTCAGTGCCGATCTCGCCGGAATTCAACAGAGCATTGTCAAAATGCCCTGGATAGACCAGGCGACGGTCGCGAGGCGGTGGCCGAGTCGCTTGCACATTACGGTCACCGAACAGGTACCGGCAGCGACCTGGGGCGAGCGTGGATTATTAAACGTGCGCGGTGAACTGTTTGTTTCAGACGCACGTCACATACCGGCAGAGTTACCGCGCCTGAGCGGGCCGCAAGACCGCTCCGCGGAAGTTGCCAAGCGATATCTGGATGTTCGCGAACGGCTCATTCCGGTCGGTCTGGATCTGCGTCGCGTTCACCTTGATGCACGTGGAGCCTGGGACATGACCTTGCACAACGGTGTAGAGGTGAGAATCGGCCGCCGCGAGGTTGACGCCCGCACCGACCTGTTCCTGGACATTGTCGCCGACATCATTACCGGTCGCGCGACGGAAATCGACTACGTAGACATGCGCTACAGCAATGGCTTCACGATTGGCTGGAATAACGGATCAAGAACGCCGGTTGATGACCCGGCGCAGGAAATGGATGAAATGCTGGCGCTGCGAGGTGATCGCTGAATGTCCAAACGGGGAGACAAGAACCTGATTGTTGGACTCGACATTGGAACGTCGAAAGTTGTTGCGATTGTCGGGGAGATTAATGATGACGGCAGAATCGAAGTCGTCGGCATCGGTTCGCACCCGTCTCGTGGCCTGAAGAAGGGTGTCGTCGTTAATATCGAGTCAACCGTGCATTCCATTCAACGCGCGGTCGAAGAGGCCGAGCTTATGGCTGGCTGTGACATCCACTCGGTTTACACCGGTATCGCCGGCAGTCATGTGCGCAGCCTGAATTCGCACGGCATCGTCGCGATTCGTGACAAAGAGGTGAGCCCGAGCGATGTCGATCGTGTAATCGATGCGGCTCGTGCAGTCGCCATTCCCGCTGACCAAAAAATCCTGCATATCCTGCCGCAGGAATTTCTGATCGACAGTCAGGAAGGCATTCGCGAGCCGGTTGGGATGTCGGGTGTGCGCCTGGACGCGAAAGTCCACATGGTGACCGGGGCGGAAAGCGCCGCACAGAATATCGTGAAGTGCGTGCAACGATGCGGCCTTGAAGTGGACGACATCGTACTGGAGCAACTCGCCTCGAGTTACTCCGTGCTGACGGACGACGAAAAGGAACTGGGTTCCTGCATCGTCGACGTCGGCGGTGGTACGACAGACCTGGCGGTTTTCATGGGTGGCGCGATACAACACACAGCGGTCATCCCGATTGCAGGTGACCAGGTGACCAACGACATCGCTGTCTCGATGCGCACGCCGACGCAGTACGCCGAGGAAATCAAGATCAAGTACGCCTGCGCATTGTCGCAGCTCGCGAACCCCGACGAGACCATCGAAGTACCGAGTGTGGGTGAACGTCCGCCGCGTCGGCTGGCGCGCCAGACGCTCGCTGAGATCGTCGAGCCGAGATATGAAGAACTCTTCGGTTTAATTCGCGATGAGTTACGCAGGAGTGGTTTTGAGGAGTTGATTGCCGCCGGCATCGTCATCACGGGCGGTAGCGCAAAAATGGAGGGTGCGGTCGAGCTGGCCGAAGAAGTGTTCCATATGCCCGTGCGTCTTGGTTCGCCGCAGTACGTCGATGGCCTGATGGATGTAATTCGTAATCCCATACATGCAACTGGCGTTGGCCTGCTTTTGTATGGCTACGAAAACCTGACGCGCCGCACCACGCGAACCACACCGATCAGCCACAACCTCGGCGATGTATGGGGCCGAATGAAGGCGTGGTTTGGCGGACAGTTTTAAGAGTTCTGCAGATTCAATGCAGTGAAGTGAAAACGGGTAACGGAGTGTTACCCATTAGAAGGTCTACTAGCGGAGGAAGTTACAATGTTTGAATTAATGGATGCGCATAGTCAAAGCGCGGTCATCAAGGTCATCGGTGTCGGTGGCGGCGGCGGCAACGCCGTGGCGCACATGGTCGACGCAGGTATCGAAGGCGTCGATTTTATTTGCGCCAATACGGACTCACAGGCGTTGAAAAGCGCTCGCGTCCGCACGGCGTTGCAAATTGGCTGCAATATCACAAAGGGGCTCGGTGCGGGCGCCGATCCCGACATTGGCCGCCAGGCGGCTATGGAAGATCGCGACCGGATTCATGAGGTTATTGAAGGCGCCGACATGCTGTTCATCACGGCAGGCATGGGTGGCGGCACCGGAACCGGCGCAACTCCTGTTGTCGCACAGGTCGCCAAAGAACTTGGCATCCTGACAGTCGCCGTCGTCACGAAACCGTTCCAGATGGAAGGTGGCAAGCGCATGTCGATCGCGGAGCAGGGCATCGGCGAACTCGGCAAACACGTCGACTCGCTGATCACGATCCCGAATGAGAAGTTACTCAGTGTTCTCGGCGGCGAAACTACGCTGCTCGATGCATTTCGCTCGGCCAATGAGGTACTGCAGGGCGCCGTGCAGGGCATCGCCGAGCTAATCACGCGACCTGGGCTGATCAACGTCGACTTTGCCGATGTACGGACAGTAATGGCCGAGATGGGTATGGCCATGATGGGATCCGGCGTGTCGTCCGGCGAAGATCGTGCTCGGGAAGCGGCCGAGGCTGCGATTTCGAGCCCGTTGCTGGAGGACATTAACCTCGCCGGCGCCAATGGCATTCTCGCCAATGTTACGGCTGGCATGGACCTGTCGATTGGCGAGTTCCAGGAAGTTGGCAACACGATCAAGGAATTCTCATCTGACGATGCAACTGTCGTTGTCGGCACCGTTATCGACCCGGAGATGACGGATCTAATTCGTGTGACGGTTGTCGCCACCGGGCTTGGACATGCTGCAACGAATGCCGAATCACCGATGCGTATTGTGCGCCGTCCGGCAGCTGCAGCGGCGGCCGAGCCCAACTATCACGGTCTCGACAAACCAACCGTGCAACGTAAGCGCGCAGTTGGCGATGGCCTTGAAGATGCCGGGCTGCAGGAAGAGTTGCTGGATATTCCGGCATTCCTGCGACGCCAGGCCGACTGACGACAGGGAAACCGTCAGAGTAATACCTCCGCTTGCCGGCCCGGGATTTCCCGGGCCGGCCATTCCCTTCCCGCCGACACTAACACCTCCAATATCACCTGACTCAGTCTCTCTAAGAGATTGAATTCTTGACGTTTTTCGATGATGTGATAATCTTGCGCCGAACTCTGCGGAAGTGAAATCCCGTCCATGCTCAGACAAAGAACCCTGAAAACAGCCATCCGGGCAACCGGGGTCGGACTACACACCGGCGAAAAGGTTTACATGACCCTTCGGCCGGCAGCAGAGAACTCAGGAATCACTTTCAGACGCGTTGATCTCGACCACCCGGTTGACATCAAAGCGGATCCTCGCCTGGTCGGTGAAACAATGCTCGGCACAACGCTTGTGCAGGATGGCGTCAAGGTTGCAACAGTGGAACACCTGATGTCGGCGCTGGCCGGACTCGGCATTGATAACCTGCATGTGGACCTGTCGGCGCCGGAGGTGCCGATCATGGACGGTAGCGCGGGCCCGTTCATTTTCCTGTTGCAGTCGGCTGGTATCGAAGAGCAGCGGGCCGAGAAGAAGTTCATCCGCATCAAGCGCAAGATTCGCGTCGAGGATGATGAAAAGTGGGCCGAGTTCGTGCCGTTCAATGGTTTCAAAGTGAACTTCGAGGTGTATTTCAATCACCCGGTGTTCAACAAGCTGAAGCAGGATGCGAGCATCGATTTTTCATCGACTTCGTTCCTCAAAGAAGTCAGTCGCGCACGCACCTTCTGTTTCCTGCGAGATGTTGAAGCACTCCGGGAGCGCAACCTGACACTCGGCGGCAGTATGGACAATGCGATTGTTCTCGACGATTACCGCATTCTCAATGAAGACGGTCTGCGCTATGCAAATGAGTTCGTTATACACAAGATTCTGGACGCGATCGGCGATATCTACCTTCTGGGTCACCAGGTAATCGGCGAGTTCCGGGCCTACAAGTCGGGTCACGATCTCAACAACAAGCTGCTGCGTACACTGCTTGAACAAGAGTCGGCCTGGGATGAGGTTACATTCAAGGATTCGCGTAAGGCGCCGGTCTCCTACGCGACACCGTCCTACGCGTGACCGAAGAACTCTTTCGCGAAGACTCCTACCTCAGGGATTGCGATGCGACCGTCGTTGCAGTTGATGGTAATTCTGTAACTCTCGATCGTACCGTCTTTTATCCGCTGGGCGGTGGTCAACCGGGTGACATAGGGACGCTGTCATGGGACAGCGGTTCTGCAACAATCGTCGACACTCGCTACGGCGATGATGGATCCATCGCGCATCACCTGGAAGAGGGCGCCGCATTGCCGAGCGTGGGTGACGCGGTGAACGCAGCGCTCGACTGGGATCGTCGTTATATTCACATGCGTATGCACACAGCCATGCACCTGTTGGGATCTGTTCTTCAATACGGTGTCACGGGCGGCAATATTTCCGCCGAGAAGAGTCGTCTCGACTTCGATATGGAAGACACGGTGGACAAAGAGGCCGTTGCTGCCGCGCTGACACATCTCGTTGCCGAGAACCACGCGGTGAGTTGCCGTTGGATTACCGAGGAAGAGCTGGACGCTCAACCAGAACTTGTAAGGACGATGTCCGTACAGCCGCCGAGAGGGAAGGGCAGTATTCGCCTGCTCGAAATTGAAAGCGTTGACCTGCAGCCCTGCGGCGGCACGCATTTGAAATCGACGGCTGAAGTAGGGGCAGTTCGCATCGGCAAGGTCGAGAAAAAAGGCAAACGCAACCGCCGCGTTAACATCCACCTCGACGACTAGCGTCTATGGAATCTCTGCAGCAGCCCGCTTCCCCTCAAGCGGAGCTGGCCTGCAAGGCTTCTACGTATCGACGAGCAATCACGTGCTGGTGTTGAATTGGATAGCCTGATTTAGCAGCTATAATTTCTGGCTGAAGCTATGAGATTTGGAGGGCCAAACATGGTGACGTGGCAGGACGAGTTTATACGGCTATCGGAATTGCACCGGCATGAGGTGGAGAGATGGCTGGAAGGTGCGCGTAACGCTAACCTGGTTATCAATGCGAGCGAAGCAGAAAAGGCGTTCCTGCTTCAATGGATGGCCGCAGGTGAGCCGGGCTTGAATGAGCGAATGCCGGACTGATGGCTGTTGCCATCTCGACCGGCGTTTGCACAAGACCTGAAGTCCGCTTTCACCGAGCGCGGCGGTTGAAAGCGTCAACAAAGAGAAAAGCGCTCTCTCAGGGTTTTCGAAACAGCAGCGTAAACCGGTCTGTGTTGCCGGTCACGGAACGTCGCCCGACCTCGAACACGAGCTCGTCATCGGCGCGATAGTGCAGGTCCGTGTAGTCCACGAACTCAAATCCCAGCTCCAGTAACTCCTTGATTACCAGGACGGGATCAATGCGGCGACGGTTCTCGTTGTTGGCCGGTTCCATGTGACGTGCGGTGTGATCGATAACACCATAGAGCCCGCCCGATTTCAGTGCCGCAAAAACCTGGCGGTTCATTTTTTCCCGGGCGGCCACGTCAAAATTGTGGAGGTTTCGAAACGTCACCACCATGTCGAGGTCGGAAACGCCGAACTCGAAGTCATCCATAGCGTAGTGGCGACTGCCTTCGGGCCGGTGAAGATTTTCCGATGTAGTCAGCACTTCTACCTGTTCGAATCCCGGCAATGTGAGGACGTTTTTGCTGACCGAATTGGTGCCAAGTGCGACATAGAGTTTGCCGTTGTCGGCCAGTACGGGCGCCAGCACGCGCGTGTACCATCCGCCCCCGGGAAGCAGCTCAAGGACGCGCATGTTGTCCTTCAGCCCGAAGAATTTCAGAGTATCGAGCGGGCGACGATTACGATCTCGCGCGCGGTCTTCCGCCGGGCGTGATTCATCGGCCAGAGCAGCCTCCACCTTTGCGTTAATTTCATTGTCGGCGTACGCGACACCGATCAGGCTCAACAAGACGATGGTCAGTACTACTTTCATGGAGAATCCCCTTTCTGGTTTCGATTTACTCTAACGCTGCACGATGTTACGTCGGCACCCGTCTGTCGAGCGGTGGTCATCAAGCGGTCAGCCTCAAAACGCAATTTTGCCGCCCAGGCTGGCGACGAGGCCAAAATAACGAGATCTCCGTTGTCGCGGATGTTCGCCGCGCAGATGCTCGTCTTCATATCGTCGGGCAATGCCTGTTGCAGCTGGTCTGCGAGCTCGCCCATCTCCCTGGCATGCCGGACAAGGTCACCTAACCCCCCGTCATCGTTGGGATTTAGCAGATTTTCGAGGCTTTTTATGGGCATAAAAATGTGACGCAGTTGGCGATTTCGGTCAATTGACGGGGACCTGGGTCACCGTTCGTGAGGCCTTATCTTGTATTAAAAACCGACATTATGCATATTGTCGCTACCGATAAAGGCAAACCCGCTGAAAGGCGGGGTCGCAAAACCACCGGTCTAAGGGCAAACAGCCTACGACAGCGGGGCTACCGAAGTGAATACTGAACACCGGCATACAATAAACAACAGCGGCCATAATAGGTCGCAATCGCGTCGTTCGGTACTGAGAGGCTCGAACTATAACGGATCATTCCGGGCGCAATTGAGGCGTACTTGATGAATTTAGTCATCTTCGGCAAGGGTTTTGGCAAGCCCCGACAACTAAACCTGTCCGGTATTTCCGTGTGGGCGGTCGCAGTAGTCTGTGCGGGTATTGTCTCAGTCTTCGGTTTCGCCGGCGGTTACTGGTTTTCAACGATGACGGGTTCGGGTGTAAGCATGACCGAGGTCGCGCAGCTCAACGATGAGCTCCAGTTACAACGCGACAGCATCCATTCGATTCGCCAGGGTAACGAAGATACGCTCGACGCTCTCGCTATTCGGATGGCACAGATGAACGCCCGGATTATTCGTCTCGACGCCCTGGGACGACGCCTGACGGACATGGCTGATCTCGACGACGGGGAATTCGACTTCAACACTGCACCGGCCCTGGGTGGTCCTGAAGAGCCTGTCGCTTCCGGTTCCAACGTAGCTATCCCTGAACTCGTCGAGTCCATGGCGGCATTCGATGAACAGCTCGATAATCGCGAGGCCCAGCTCGGCGTACTCGAGAGCGTACTCATGGGCCAGAACCTCAAAGACCGTGTTTATCCGCAAGGCCGTCCGGTTGGATCTGGCTGGATTTCATCCTACTTTGGCAAGCGTACCGACCCGTTTACCGGCAAACCGGCGAATCACACGGGTATCGATTTCGCGGGCAAACTCGGTGATCCGGTCGCTGCAGTCGCTGACGGGGTCGTAACCTGGTCGGCCGACCGCTACGGCTACGGCGTCATGGTCGAGATAAACCACGGTAACGGGTATTCGACCCGTTACGCGCACAACGCGGAAAACCTGGTCGTTGTCGGCGACGAGGTCAAGAAAGGACAGGCCGTTGCCCGCATGGGTGAAACCGGCCGCGCGACAGGGCCGAATCTGCACTTCGAAGTGCTTAAAGACGGCCGCCGCGTCAATCCGGTCAATTTTATCCGCGAAGCCTCCAAGTAGGACCTCCCCGGAACGCGTCCGACCGGGTAACTTGTTATCCGGAAAATAGCCCTTATTTCGCGAGTTTAGTTAGAATACCCGGCTTTGCGCGCCCGTTATTTCCGGGCCAGAGAACTTTCTTTTGCAGGAGCCCCCGTGGCCAAGTTTTTCACCAAGATTTTCGGCAGCCGCAATCAGCGACTGCTGCGCCAATACGGCCGAACAGTCAACAAGATCAATGCTCTCGAGGAAGGCCTGAAGGCCCTCGACGATGCGGCGCTAGGCGCCAAAACCGGGGAGTTCCAGAAGCGCTTCATTGACGGTGAGACCCTGGATGACCTCCTGCCCGAGGCATTCGCCGTTGCACGTGAGGCTGCCTGGCGCGCCCTGGCCTTGCGCCCTTTCGATGTGCAGCTGATTGGTGGCATGGTGCTGCACGACGGCAATATCGCCGAGATGCGCACTGGTGAAGGCAAGACCCTTGTCGCAACCCTGCCGGCCTATCTCAATGCGATCAGCGGCAATAGCGTGCATATCGTGACGGTCAACGAATACCTCGCGCAGCGGGATGCTGACTGGATGCGCCCGGTCTACGAATTTCTCGGCCTGACAGTCGGCGTAACCAGGAGTGGCCAAACGCAGGATGAAAAGCGCGAGGCCTACAACAGCGATATTACGTATGCGACAAACAACGAGCTCGGCTTTGACTACCTGCGCGACAACCTGGCTTTTGCGCTGGAAGACAAAGCGCAGCGTGACCTGAGTTTTGCGATTGTCGATGAGGTCGACTCGATCCTGATTGATGAGGCACGCACGCCTTTGATCATCTCGGGTCCGGCTGAGGCAAGCACAGACCTGTATGCGCAGATTAACAAGCTGGTGCCCAGGTTGCGCCAGCACATTGAAACTGAAGAAACCACCAACTACGACATCTTCGCAAAGAAGATCACGCTGACAGGCCTGAACAATAAACCGGTTACGGTCACGGACGAAAACGGCGAAGAGTCAACGATCATGACGGTCGACGAGGCAGTCGATATCGGCAGCGCCGAGCAAGCCGATGTGGTGCTCGTCGACGACACCGACAAGGTCGTCGCTTGCAAACTGGTGAAACGCGGCGACTTCACGAT
>CALZHX010000262.1 GCA_945787435.1 uncultured Woeseiaceae bacterium | reverse complement strand
GATTCGAACCTACGTAGGCATAGCCAGCAGATTTACAGTCTGCCCTCGTTGACCGCTTGAGTACCCCTCCGCGGACACAAGCCGGCTATTGTCTAATCGTCCCAACCAACTGTCAACAACTTAGGCGCGAAAATTTGCGCTTTTTTCTATTCCCGAACCGGGCCGGAAACAAGGATTGGGGCCGTTTTCAGCCTTTCAAGGACCAGTGCCACGGCTCAAAGGCGATTCCCCAGGGATTATCGCGTGGATAAGTCATGGAAAAGCCGAACTCGATCGCCCTCGATTCGAGCCATCGAAAGGCGTCGCTATCCTCGAAATCCTCTGTCAGTGGCCGCGAGCCCGGGGTCGCGATGTCCACCGCCTGACCGGTATGGTGCTCACTGTGGCCAGGCGCCGTATTCACCCTCAGAATGTCTGTAATCGCCTGCCCTGCCTCAATTTTCTTGCGAATCAGACCGGCCTGGTACCCCACGCCGCGAAAACCCGACACAATCAGCAATTGAATACCGACCGTGTCTGCGGCGTCGACCATCGCCTGCCACTGCTGTGCAGCAACAGGGGTCAGGCGCTGCATGCGACCGACAAGATTCGGTCCGACCTCAACTAACTCGTCGGGTTCGACGAAAATGGGCAGCCCGGTATCCAGACCGTAGGAAACCGGAATTCCGAGCTCTCTGTGCAGTTCGCGTAACATTAGCGGCACGATTATGAACGAAGACAAAATCTATATCGACGAAAAGCTCGGCAACGAGCCGTTCCGCTTCGACGACTCGGTCACGAAGGTCTTTCCGGACATGCTCAAACGGTCGATTCCCGGCTACGCCGCGTCAATCGAGGCGATAGGCTCACTGGCTGCGCGCTATGTCAGGCCGGATACAAATTGTTATGACCTCGGATGCTCGCTGGGTGCCGCAACGCTCGCTATGCATCAGGGTATTCGGGCCGAGGGCTGTCGCATCATTGCCGTCGACAGTTCCGAGGCCATGATTAAGAAGTGCAGGACCGTGTTGGCCGGCCACGATGAAATCGAGGTCCGACTGGCCGATATTCGGGACGTCGCCATCGAGAACGCATCGATGGTCGTAATGAACTACACGCTGCAGTTTCTCGATCCCGACACGCGCGATGACATGCTGCGACGTATAGCCGATGGCATGATCGAAGGTGGGCTGTTTCTGCTTTCAGAGAAAGTTGTCGATGAAAATGCGCATATGGAAGACCTGCTCGTGGACCTGCACCATGAGCACAAGCGCCGCAATGACTACAGTGAACTTGAGATCAGCCGCAAGCGCGCCGCACTCGAAAACGTACTAATCCCGGAAACCGTCGCACAACACCGTAAGCGCCTGGCGAATGCCGGCTTTTTGCACAGCGCAGTCTGGTTGCGCTACTTCAATTTCGTCTCGATCGTCGCTATTCGATGAACCTGTTCGATTACCCCTCCCTGTGGCGCTGCCTCGCAGACCTCGGACTCACCAACTGGCAGGACACACTCGAACCCCTGGTTCGCGGCCGACTGTCCGACGATGGACACGGTGATTTTGCGCGTTGGCGAGCAGCGCTGGAACAGCTACGCGCTGAACCAGGGACTGAGGGGAGCAGAAGAGATCTACTTGCTTCTCTATCACCCTGGAGAAAGGGCCCGTTCGAACTGGACGGTATTACGATCGACAGCGAATGGCGCAGCAACCTCAAATGGGACCGACTGAAAGATGCGATCGAACCGCTGGATGGCCGTGCCGTTCTCGATGTCGGCTGCGGTAACGGCTACTACGCTGTGCAGATGAGTAACGCCGGGGCACGTGCCGTTATCGGTGTCGACCCGACGATTCTTTACGTCATGCAATTTCTCGCGGTCGCACATTTCCTGCGGCCCAACGACGTTTTCGCGTTACCCCTGCGGCTCGATGAGTTGCCGCAGAATGTGCGCAAGTTCGATACGGCATTTTCGATGGGCGTCCTGTATCACCAGCGAGCGCCCATCGATCATTTGCAGCAACTCAAAAGCATGTTGCGGCAGGGAGGCCAGCTGGTCCTGGAAACGATCTATGTGCCGGGCGAGGAGTCTTACGCCTGCACGCCGCCGGAGCGCTACGCCCGCATGAGAAATGTCTGGCTGCTACCAACTGTTGCGGAGCTGGCAACCTGGCTAGCGCGGACCGGCTTCGTCGATATCAACGTTGTCGACAAGTCACGGACGACCACCTTTGAGCAGCGCAGCACCGAGTGGATGAGCTTCGAATCGCTGCGTGAGGCCCTGAAACCGGATGACCCGGAACGGACAATTGAGGGCTGGCCGGCCCCGCGACGAGTTATCGTAGTTGCGAACGCGCCGTAGTTTCCATAAATTCTGTTATGACAGAAATAAAGGAAACGTAAGGGCCATCTCAATGAAGCTTTCACCGGCAGTCGAAAAATATGTGCTCCACTGGGGCGAGATGGGCACGCGTTGGGGTACTAATCGAACCGTTGCCCAGATCCAGGCCCTGCTGTACCTGTCTCCTGAGCCTTTGCGTGCCGACCAGATCGTCGACGCGCTGTCGGTCGCGCGATCCAATGTCAGCACCAGCATTCGCGAACTGCAAAGCTATGGCATGGTGCGCATGACGCACGTACTTGGCGACCGCCGCGATTACTTTGAGTCCTTGCACGATGTCTGGGAGTTGTTCCGCGTTATTATTGACCAGCGCAAGCAACGCGAGCTCAACCCGACTCTTTCGATGCTACGTACGGCGGCGGAAGAAGTGAATGGTGAATCTGACACTCACCCGGTCACGAAGCAGCGCATTCGCAATATGCTCGAATTTGTCGAGACAACAAGTGACTGGTACGAACAGATTAACGACATCCCGACGTCGACATTGACGAAACTGATGAAGCTCGGGAAGAAAATTACGAAGCTGGTGAAGTAACGCTGCACTCCCCGGCAACGCGTTCTGCACCATCGCTGCGCTCACGCAGGACCCAGACAGACTCCGTTATCGCTTTCGCCTCGGGTCCGCCATTGACTGCATCGGCCGGCCGCAGGAAGTAGCCGCCTGGCGTGTAGGTCCAGGTCCGAACCTCACCCACAACACACTCGCTGTGCTGATAGTTACCGCTGGCAAGGTAGCCTTCCCGAATCACGGACGAGGACTCCCACCGCATGACGGCTTCGGGACTGACGCGCATTAGCCAGGTACGGGCACCGTTGCCGGGATCGGATCGCAGTTCCTTGATGGTGACGCCTTCCTGATCGGTCGGCTTCCAGTCGACGAGGCGGGCGTCGAGGATGACCGGCGTCTGGATCACGGCGAGCGGATCCACGATGTCGCGGTAGTAGAGTATTTGTGCGCCATTGCTCGTCGTGATGTTGTACGCGAACGTGCCGGGAGGAATATACGCGTACCCGCCCGAACCCAGCTTGACGTCGCCAACCATGACGTCACCTTTGAGGACAACTATTTCGAGCAGCATGCCGGGCGCGCCGCCCGTTGTGCCTTCCCACCCTGCAGGCAGTTCGATGCGGTTGGTCGTGCGCCGTGTCTGCGGATCGCCCGAAAATTGCTTTGCTGTTGTTCCAGGCACGCTCGCCAGGTAAGCGTTTTCGAGTTCGTCAGATTGCAGGAAGGCCGGGTACGGCATTTTGGGCGGACCCGACGCACAGCCCGCTATAATCAGAGCGAAAAAAGCCGCCCAGAATCTGGGCGGCATAGCAAGCAGAAGATGTAATTGGCCGGTTACGTTACGCATGAAAGTCGGAACCTCCGTGTCGCGATATTTTTCAGCGTCATTCGAAAACATGCAGACAAGTCGCTTCTCTGACAGCTGCGACGGTTGCGCAGGCAACCTTCACAAAAGCCACGCGTTGAGAGGAAGCACGTGATGCCTGCCGTCGGATCATGCATCCGGCATGGCGTCCCGCCCGCACTGCCTTTTACATCCCATCTCCGTGCGTACCGAGTTGGTACGCACGGAATGCTACTACATCTTGTATAGGAGAGCCAGTTATGCACAAGATGTAGACCAAAGTCGGAAAAACGAAAGGAAACCCGCTTGGAAACAGAAAAACTGCTCGAAGGGCGCTCGACCCACCAGAGAATCGGACTGATAGTCGGCCCGGTGCTGGCTATCCTGATGCTGTTCAGCGATGCGCCCGACGGGCTAAGCGATGCCGGCTGGAAAACTGCAGCCGTCGCTGTACTTATGGCCGTCTGGTGGGCAACCGAGGCGATCCCGATTGCCGCCACTGCATTACTTCCGCTTGCCTGTTTCCCGATTCTCGGTGCGGTCAACATGGCTGACGCGGCGGCGCCATATGCGAACAAGGTCATTTACCTGTTTCTGGGTGGCTTTATCGTGGCCTTTGCCATGCAACGCTGGAATCTGCACCGACGCATCGCACTCAATATCCTGCAGCATGCCGGCGGTAGTGGACGTTTCCTGGTTGGCGGGTTCCTTCTCACCAGTGCCCTGATCAGCATGTGGGTTATGAACACATCGACCGCCATGATGCTGACGCCGGTCGCCGTGTCCGTAATTACCGTGATCCACGCTTCGATTCGGGACCTGGACTCAAAAGCACGTGAAGATTTTCAGTACGCACTGCTGCTCGCTGTCGCCTACGGTGCAACAATCGGTGGATTGACTACACTCGTCGGCACGCTGCCGACGGCAATGCTGGCTGCGTTCATGCTCAGCAGTTATGGAACCGAGATCAACTTTGCCGACTGGATGATGGTCGGCGTGCCGCTGGCCATCCTGATGCTGCCGCTCTGCTGGTTCGTCCTGACGCGTTGGGTGTTCGACGTCAACTTCAAGACTTCCGGCGAGGGAAGAGCCGAATTGAAAAGACTCAGAGATGAGCTTGGCAATATCAGCGTCCCTGAAATCCGCATAGCGATCGTTGCCGCGTTCATGATTGTCGCCTGGGTCGGGCGACCGTTTTGGATACAGCTACCCGGTCTGGAAGGCCTCGACGATACCGGTATTGCGATCGTCGGCGCGATTGCGATGTTCGTTATACCGAGCGGTGACAAGAACGACCCGGTGCTCTTGCGCTGGCAATACGCCGAGCAACTGCCGTGGGGGGTCATTCTGTTGTTCGGCGGCGGCCTGTCGCTGGCGGCCGCATTTATTAACACAGGACTGGCTGCCTGGCTCGGCACGATGCTGCAGGCTATTGGCACTTTGCCGGTACTCGCCCTCGTCGCGGCGACCGCAGCGATGATTATTTTCCTGACCGAGCTGACCAGCAACACTGCAACAATCGCGACATTTCTTCCAATAGCCGGCGCCGTCGCGATCGAGCTGGGCCTGGACCCGATCGTCCTCGCCGTACCGGTAACGCTCGCCGCCAGTTGCGCCTTCATGCTGCCTGTTGCGACGCCGCCAAACGCCATCGTATTCGGTTCGGGCTTACTGACCATTCCCAAGATGATGCGCGCCGGGTTGGCCATCAACATTGTCGGTATCGCGATAGTCACATTCGCTGCCATGGCGCTGGCCCCGCGCTTCCTCAGCTGAGTATCTGCATGTCAAAGAACTACGAAATCAACAAGGAAAACAAGGTCCGTCAGCTGCGAGAAAAGGCAGCCTATGACAAGGATACGGTGCACGCTATTCTCGATTCGGCGCTTGTTATCAGTGCCGGGTTTGTACAAGACGGCCAGGCCGTTGTCGTGCCAATGATCTACGGCCGTGAAGGCGAGACGATTTACCTGCATGGTGCTCGCAAGGCTCGCATTGTCAGGCTGCTCGAGCAGACAGAACGAGTGTGCCTCAATGTAACCCTCGTTGACGGCATTGTATTCGCGCGCTCGGCGTTCAACTCATCGATGAACTACCGCTCAGCAACAGTATTCGGAACGCCGCACCTCGTTGGTGATCGTGACGGCAAACTCCACGCCATGCGCATCATCAGCGAACACACAATGCCCGGGCGTTGGGACGAATTGCGTGAGTCACTCGAGAAGGAGATCAAGATGACGGGCGTCATCGCGGTCGACATCGACGCAGCATCCGCAAAGATCTCCAGCGGCATGCCTGAGGACGAGGATGAGGACTACGACATTCG
>CALZHX010000261.1 GCA_945787435.1 uncultured Woeseiaceae bacterium | reverse complement strand
TCATCGGTGAAGTTGCCTTTGTTCGCAGCTTCGACGAAACGCACGACGGTCTCCTGGACCATGTCGAGCGCGGTCGCCTCGAGCGGTTCGATGAATCCCTGCGACAGCCCGACCGCAAGGCAGTTCTTGACCCAGTGCTCACGGACCCGGCCCACCTTGAATTTCAGCCGGCGCGACTCGATATCGGCGTCGTCGAGCCCGAGGTGTTGCCGGAACTCCGACTCGGCATCGTCGTCATCGACGTACTTTGAACTGTATACGTAGCCGTTGCCGAAACGCGACGTCAGTGGAATCTTCCAGGCCCAGCCGTATTTCAGTGCCGTGGAAATCGTCTGTGGCTGCGGGTTCTCATCGGGGTCCGTCGGAAAGACCACGGCGGAATCGTTGAACAGGACTTCGTCGCAACTCTCGAACGGAACACCGAGCGCCTGTTGCAGTAGCTGGCTGCGGAAGCCGGTCGAATCGACGTAAAAATCAGCCTTGATCGTGTCTTCGGAATCGGTCTTCAGGTAATCGATGTAGCCCGACTCGTCGAGCACGACGTCGGTCACCGTCGCCTGCCGGTACTTGACGCCCCTTTTCTCCGCCCACTCGCGCAGGAATACGCCGAGCAGCCCGGAATTAAAGTGGTAGCCGTACTTCATCTCAAACGGGAAGTTCGGTGGCGCGATTGGCGCGAGCCTCTGCTTGGCCAGTTCCCAGGCCGAAAAAAACTGGCTGGGATGCCCATCGAGGTCGACGCCCTGCCGGCGCAGGTGGCTGTTGTGAAAAAAGGCCGGCAGGAGAGCCTCGTCGTGCTGGTTCAGGAACGGGTGAAAGTACTCTTCATATCCGGGCCGGGTCGACCAGCCGCGAAACGTGATGCCAACCTTATAGGTGGCATCGCAGCGGCTCATCCAGTCGCTCTCTTTGACCCCGATGACATCCAGGAAGTGCTTGAGCGGCGGGGTCGATCCCTCGCCAACACCAATGATGCCGATATTGGGTGACTCGACCAGGGTGATGTCCAGGTCTTTGTCTTTCCAGTGCATCGCCATCAGGTTGGCGGCAATCCACCCGGCGGTTCCTCCGCCCAGAATTACTATGCTTTTCATGCTCTCGCTCTTGCCTTAGTGCGTGAAACCAGCGTATCAAAAAAAACCGCCCGACAAGCAATGCTCCTCGGACGGTTTTCTGACTGTCCCTCAGGGGGAATCGTCAGGGGGCTGTTAACTTAGAACTTGTAGTTCAAGCCGAAGTAGTACTGGCGACCAAACTCTTTGTACTCGCCAAATGCGTCGGAAACACCATACTCGATCGTATTCTCTTCATTCGTCAGGTTGTTGCCCGAAACTATGATGCTCAGACCATTCTCAAACGCGTAACCGATTTGCGCGTCAACCGTCGTATACGGCTGAGCGAGCGTCGGCGAACCGGCACCAGGTATCGGCAGGTTCTGCACGAATTCGTCACGGTGACGCACGTTTGCGTGAGCACTCAGACCGCCCCAATCGTAAAACACCGTCGCGCTCCAGACGTTCTCGGAGAGACCGGGCAATGGCAGATTTTCACTGTAGAACTGGCCGCCGCCCACTTCGGTCTCACTTTCGGTGAACGAGTAGCTGGCTGTCGCACCCAGGCCTCCCCAGGCACCAGGCAAGCTGTCGAAGGTCTTGGTGGCCGCCAGCTCGATACCGCGAATGTACCCGCCCTTGTCATTGTTCAGGTAGGTCTGGTAGATGTTCAGGAATGTGCCCGGCGGTGTGATGATGCCGAGGTCGTCCGGATCCGGCACATCGCCGTTGGCATAGGTGAACTGCGTCGGACCCTCTACCAGTGACTCAATGTCTTTCCAGAATACGGCAGCTGTGACAGCGCCGCCGTCGTCGAAGTAATGCTCGTACGAGATATCGATCTGGTTAGCACGGAACGGATCAAGATAAGGCGTACCGTTGGTCCAGACGTTGTACTCGGTGAGTCCGTCGTTTGGATCGGTCGGATCGTTAATAGTACCGCCGAACCAGGAACCAGCACCGCCCTTCATCTGGCCGACCGGCGGACGGCCGATGACCTTGGCGGCCGCGACACGCAGAATGTCGTTCTCGGTCAACTCGAAGTTCAGGTTCAGGGACGGCAGCGTGTCGGAGTATTCCGGACCGTAGTTGACGTAGTCCAGGTTATCCTGCGTAACGCCTACGCCATCTGTGATCGGCGTGCCGTTGCCCGTGCCAACATTCTGCAGGCCGATCGTCTTCACATCGGTCTTGACATAGCGGACGCCGACATTACCGGTCACCGGGACATTGCCCATCTGGAAGTCGAGGTTAGCCATCAGGTAAACCGCTTCGGTTTCTTCCTTAATGTCGTTCGACTCGATGAAGGTCCAGTCACGGCTGTGCAGCTTGATGCCGGCATCGCCGCCAGCGCCGAAGATCGCATTGCCCAGGCCATTGATGTCTGTGACCACGAAGTGATCCGGCACGCCCGGGAGCGACTGGGTCGTGACGAAGCCATCTACTGATTGCGGCGCACATGCGAGGGTTGACGTGTTGTCCTCACACCAGCCGTTTGCCTGGCCGCTTCGCGAGCCGTACAGGAACGTGCCACGGTCGGCGCCAAAGGTGCGGTCCGAAATGCGGACGCCCGCTTCAAAGCCAGAGACAAAACCCCAATCTACGTCTTGCGCAAAGTCGACACTGAATGAGTCAATTTCGTCGGTGTAAAGGTGCGGGTAGCGCTCGTAGCGCGAGAGCTGGATCGAATTCGGGTCCGTAAAGTCGACGCCGGTGAAGTCGCCCGTCGCGACGCCACTGCCGTTCAGCGTGTAAGTGAACTCCTGGTTGAGTGCTTCACCACCGCCCGGTGCATAGGCATGCATCGAGGCGATGCGGTCTTCACGAGTCTTGTCACCACTTGCCGTGTACACATCCAGGGTCAGTGTGCTGCTGTCTGTGGGATACCACTGCAGGTTAAGGCCGAAAGTATCGCTGTCGGAGGTGGTCGTCTGGTCCTCAGTACGCGCCTCAAACCAGGGATGCGACTGATTGTCCAGGTTCGGGTCGCCGCTTATTGTTGCGCCCGTGACGAGTCCGTCCACTATCGTCCAGTTGGTGACATTGCTATTCGCTTCATCCTCATCGATACCGCCAACCGTAATACCCTGGCGCTCGTCATTACGATTGAATTCGGAACGGAAGTAGTCGACCTGCGCCCGAATCTTGTCATTAGGCTCGAAAACGATGGTGCCTACGATACCTGTGCGTTCGTCGGTACCGGTGCCGCCCTGCCATTG
>CALZHX010000260.1 GCA_945787435.1 uncultured Woeseiaceae bacterium | reverse complement strand
GATCTCCGCGGCGTAGCGCGTATGGTCTTCGATGCTGCCGAGGCGACTGCCGAGGTCGCCGAGAAGATGCACCGCACGATACAGATGCGGCCTGCGCCCCTGGGCGTTTCGGACGCCGATCGTACGAGGGGCATCACTGGCTTCGTCTATCGTTGTGTTCGAGGGGGCATTCGCCTCGTTGGTCAGGCCGCGGATGTCAGTCTCTCATCGCTAGTTGCATTATTGCCAGAGGGCGATTCGCCGCCGGTGCTGGACGCATACCGATCCGCAGCGAACGGGGTGTACGGCGACTACCTTGTACGCACCGCAAACCCGCTCGCCATCGATATGAGCCTGCGTTATCGCGGTCGATGTATCGATCCTGGCGATCCAGCGAGCGTCTTCGAGCAACACGGTGATGTGAAGTCGACGAGCAAGCTCCTCGTGCTTGTGCACGGGCTTTGCATGAACGATCGACAGTGGAACCGCGACGGACACGACCATGGGGCGGCGCTTGCCGATGAACTCGGATACCTGCCGATCTACTTGCGCTATAACAGTGGTCTGCACATCGCGAGCAACGGGCGTTCGTTCGCAGAGTTACTAGAGGCGCTGATCGGTAACGTTAGAACGCCGGTGGAAGAAATCGCAATCGTGGGTCACAGCATGGGGGGACTTGTCGCTCGTAGTGCTTGCCATTTCGGTCGCGCGGCACGGCACACCTGGCCGGAGCATCTTCGCAAGCTCGTATTTCTCGGCACGCCGCATCACGGAGCGCCACTGGAGCGTGGCGGCCGCGGGCTCGAACTCCTGATGGGCCTGAGTCCTTACTCATTGCCAATCACGCGCTTAATCAAAGCACGCAGCGCGGGTATCACGGACCTGCGACATGGTGAAGTCGCCACACCGGCACAACATGTTCCACTGCCTTCTGGCGTCAAGTGTTATGCGGCAGCCGCAGTGCGCGCGGCCAAGCGCGGACTTTTGAGCGAGCGATTGGTCGGAGATGGCCTCGTGCCGCTCAACAGCGCGCTCGGACTACATCGCGATGCCACGAGGACGCTCGAAATTCCGGAGCGTCGTCAGTGGATTGGATATCGGATGGGGCACCGCGAACTATTGAATCACCCTGACGTCTATACGCAGCTTCATATGTGGCTGCAGCAAGCAGCCTGAACGGAAAGTAGTTCGCGTCTAAGCCGCCCGCTCGCACAGCGGCAGCTCGAACTCAAAACGAGTGCCGCGATCAAGCTTGCTCGTCACGGTGATCCGGCTGCCGTGCAGATCGAGAATACGTTTGACGATGGCGAGCCCGAGACCGGATGAGTCGGACCGTGCCTCCTCGCCATCAACGGCGCGATAGAAGCGATCGAAAATCCGCGGAATGTCTGCATCGGCAATACCGGGGCCATTGTCTGACACCGACACGCGAACGGACTCGGGCCGCTCTGCGATCGAGACCGTCACCTCGCCGCCGGCCGGCGTAAACCGAATGGCGTTACGCACGAGGTTCTCCAGAACACGCTGAATGAGCCCGATGTCACCAATCGTATTGGCGGCATCGGATGTCGTATCGATCGACAGGCGAATGTTCTTCTGCTCGGACTCCAGCTGAAACTCCTGCGCAATGTCCTGCACGAGCTCGGGCAGGGAAAATGTCTCGAGATTCGGTGTCACACTCGCTGAGTCGAGCTTCGAGAGTTCGAACAAGTCGCCGATCAGTGTGCCGAGCCGAACGGTGTGCTTTCTCGCGATCGACAGGTACTTCACACGATCCTCATGCGACATCGTGTCGGCTTTGATCAGCAGCGTTTCGATGTAGCCCTGCATTGCTGAAAGCGGCGTGCGAAGATCGTGGGAAATATTCGATACCAGCTCACGCCGCAGGCGGTCGTTTTCCTTGAGCTGTTCGATCTGCTCAGTTATGCGCGCCGACATCTCAATGAAGGCGAGGGTAAGGGCGTCAATCTCATCGCCGCTGCTCGCGGGCGCCTCGATGGCGGGTTGAACCTCGAATTTGGAATGGCTGACACGACGCATGTCGTGTCCAAGTCGCTTCAGGCGCCGTGTCAGCAGGCCGAACACAAGGAGCCCAACGATGAGTGTGAGTAACGCGATGACGCCTACAGCAATAGCGCTCATCCTGCCGACGTAAGAGTCCCCGATGTTGTTCGCAAGCGCTTCGTATTTTTGGCCGCCGAGGATGACGTAGAGGTAGCCCTCGAGGCCAGCCTCGGACTCCACGGGGTGCGCCGAGAACACTTTGCGCACGGACTCACTTCGGGGGTCGTCGCCGTGAATGGGCATGTGCGCTGACTGGTCGATCAGCGCGCGCACGGGCGCGAGGTCGACCTGGTCTTGCAGCACGGTCCCGGGTTCCATGGCGTGGCCAAGTATCTTGCCTTCGGTGTCGAGGAGATAAATTTCTGCCGTCGGATTGATGACCATCGCATGGCTCGCGAGCTCCTGCAGGCTTGCAAGGTCGGGTTCACCATCGGCAATGAGCTGGCGTTGTCCGGTGACATACATTGCGATGGGGGCATTGAGCGTTTGTGAGAGCTCCTCGTAGTAAAGCCGGGTATTGATGCGATCAACAACGTAGAAGGCGGCGCCCATGAGTCCTACGATGACCAGCAGTGCAATGGACAGCCTGGCGAACAAGGTGTTCACGAGACCCGGTGCTCGCTCGCGAACTTGTAGCCGACACCCCACACGGTGACGATGCGCTCGGGATTGGACGGGTCGCGTTCGATCTTTGCCCTGAGGCGGTTGATGTGGGAATTCACCGTGTGCTCGTAGCCTTCGTGGCCATAGCCCCAGACCTTGTCCAGCAGATCAGCGCGACGAAAGACGCGCCCGGGATTGCGCGCGAAGTGCTCGAGGAGATCAAACTCGCGTGCCGTGAGATCGACGGAGTGGCCGTCGAGCACTACCTCGCGTCGCGATGGGTCGATCGTCATTTCGCCGGTGATGATTTCGTCGGCGTCCGGCTGGTTGCGGGGCAATGACCGAAGGTTAACGATGCGGCGCAGTATGGCGCGTACCCGGTCAACGAGCTCCAGCACAGCGAAGGGCTTGTTGAGATAGTCGTCGGCGCCGGTCTCGAGGCCGAGCACGCGGTCGAGTTCGGCGGATTTCGAGGTCAGCATCAGGATCGGCTGGTAGGGGCGCTCGCGCCGGACGGCGCGGCAGATTTCGAGGCCATCGGGGCCGGGCAGGCGCAGGTCCAGGCAAATAAGTGCCCAGTCCCCGCTGGTTGCCAGGCGCAGGCCTTCGTAGCCGTCACTGGCGACCACGACCTCATCACACAGGTCATCGAGGTGCAGTGCGACGAGTTTCGCGATGTCTTGCTCGTCCTCGACGACCAGGATACGGCGAGTATTCATGTAGACCACATTGTCACCGCCACGGCGTATTACCCCTTTCTTACGCTCCCTTGCAAAGTAGACCGAAAACTTCACGGAAATATCACAGCGGTGACGACAAAAAGCGCGTCCCTGCGCTTTAATCGCCG
>CALZHX010000259.1 GCA_945787435.1 uncultured Woeseiaceae bacterium | reverse complement strand
GGAGCGAATGCCGAGAAACCGGATTTCATCCTGATACGCCGCGCTGGCTGTCAGGCTGGCTCCTGATCATCGTCGATAACATCATGCACGTGATAACCAACGGTCTGGCGCTGCACTTCATCGGATGACGAGACATCCCTGGAATATCGATCACGGGAGGCTTGCCTTCGTGTCACGCAGTTCCAGGTAGCCGCAGGGACAAAGCTCGACGCACTTGCCGCAGCCCTCGCAAGCTTCGAGTGCCAGCGCGAAATAGTTGCCAGGCCTCGTGTCGGCAAGGCGCGTAAAACCGGCTGCATTGCAATACATGAAACATTGCTGGCAATCGAAACAGAGGCCGCAGGACATGCACCGCATTGCCTCCCGGTAGGCCTGCTCGGCACTGATGGTCTGATCGATTTCGGCGTCCGGGTTCGCCAACCGCTCGTGCTCCGGCAATCGCGGGCGTTCGCCACGTAGGTGATCTGCGTAGTAATCGTGCTGAACACACTCTCTGCGGACTGCGTTGTCGTGTGCCTGCCTGCGAGGAGCCGCCGCGTTGCGAAGTTCGGCATGTGCCGATCCGGCAGCAATTCGCCCCTGGGCGATGGCATTGCCGGCTATACCTGCGCCTCGATCGTCGCCGCCTGCCCAAAGTCCTGTGCCCAGCCTGCCGTCCTGGTCTGCCTGCAGCGATTTACTGTCGTCGAGGATGGCTTCCAGGCCGTGCCAGTCGGGTGCCTGGGAGACTGCGATGATGACCCGGTCCGCCGCGAGCGTTCGCCGAGGTCCGTTACCAGGCACCGGGCGGCGCCGCCCTTGTGCGTCAGGTTTGCCGAGGCGCATTGGCCTGGTCTCGACAGCGGTTATCGTGTCGCCATCGTGGACGACTCGTGTCGGCGAGGTCAGGAATTGGAATTCAACCCCCTCCGCACGGGCGTCGGCAACCTCTGCGGGGATGGCTGGCATCTCGGCTTCGCTGCGGCGGTAAAGAAGCGTTACGTGCGCGCCGTCCCGCAAAGCACTTCGTGCTGCATCGATCGCCGTATTGCCACCACCCACGACGAGCACCCGTTCGCCATCGAGCGATTGGCTGTGTTGCTTTCGTTGGCGCAGATAATCGGTACCCGCGCTAACACCGGGGCCGTCTTCGCCGGGAACGCCCAGCCGGCGCGCCGCCTGGGCGCCGAGGCCGAGAAATACCACGTCGTGCTCGTCGCGCAGTTGCTCGAATTCAATGGCGGAGCCGATATC
Organism: uncultured Woeseiaceae bacterium; assembly: GCA_945787435.1. Classification (GTDB taxonomy): domain Bacteria; phylum Pseudomonadota; class Gammaproteobacteria; order Steroidobacterales; family Woeseiaceae; genus UBA1847. Next base: position 2,239 of record CALZHX010000259.1, on the reverse strand, counting down.
GGTGTTGTTTTCGAACGCGATACCGAGCTCGAGCAGGCGCTCTACCTCGGCATCCAGCACATTGTGCGGCAAGCGGTACTCGGGTATCGCACGACGCAACATGCCGCCGATCGATGCACCGCGTTCGTAGACAGTGACGCTGTAACCGCTACGAACCATCTGGTAAGCAAAGGACAAACTCGCCGGGCCGGAACCGACAACCCCGATCGACTCTTTGTATCGGCGTGGCGTGCCCAAGGGGAGGGGCAGGGAGCGTGACAAAGCCCAGTCACCGAGAAATCGTTCCAACGCGTTGATAGAAACGGCGCCGTCCTTGTCGCTACGGATGCAGTGGTCCTCGCAAGGGTGCGGGCAAATGCGGGCGACCGTGGCCGGCAATGGATTCAGCCGGGCGATCTTTCGCCAGGCTTTGTCGAAGGCCTCGTCAAGCGTCAGCCCATTCTTCTCATGCTGCGCGATGATGCCCAGCCAGCCGCGAACGTCGCCGCTATTGGGGCAGTGCCCCTGGCACGGCGGTCGTTTTTCCGCCTGCCTGGCGAGGGTCCGAAATGACGGCTCAGTGCCTGGCATGACTGCCTTCGCCTTCGTTTGCAGGGTCATTTGATGCGATTCCGCGACGCAGGTTGCTCGCCACCAGGTTCCAGATGAGGCTGCCGAAATAGGCAGGGTGCAAGGTGCGCATGAACACGTTGGTGTACGACGCGCTGCCGCTGAATAAATCCCACAGCACGCCGGACATGCGCCTGGGGCCCTCGGACTGCTGTTGTTCGTTGCGCGTCATTCGCAGCACGCCGCGACGCGCGAAGCGCGCTTTTTGCACGAGACCGGCTATGTTGAAAACGAACTTGCCGACCAGGTTGTCGTGATCGATCCGCTGACAAAGCGGCGCATAATGATGTTTGAAGCTGTCGGCACCGACCCCATGGAATATCACGGTCTTGGCCGCGGCTTTCGCCGTGCGGTAGGACGCGCCGATGCCGTCCTTGAAGAGCCGCGTCGAGCCGCTGTCGCCTATCATAACCAGCCGGTCGCCATAGATTGGGCGCGAGGGCTTGAGGTTGATGCGTGGATAGCAATGGCAGACGTGCGGCGGGATCATTTTTTGCGGAAAGCAGTTCCTGACCTCGGGCGACCTGAAGAACTGCTCCATCAGCTCTTCGTCAATGTTATCGCCGAGCAGGCACAGCGTCACGTAGTCACCCTTCGGTATCAACGCCGCGAATTCCAGCCGCGGTATATCCAGTAAAAACACGTGCATGGATGGCCCGAACGTCTTGTTAATGAGTTCCTCGCCGAGGTGGAACTCGCAGATGAATGTCTTGGTGCGATCGGGCTGCCGAAACGAAGGCATATCGCTCTCGAGAATATCCAGCAGGCGGCTGTTAACGCCGGCCGCCACAACGACAAGATCGTAGTTGTCGCTGGTTTGATCCGCGCATTGCACTGACATGCGCTCACCGTCGCGACTTATACCTGTTACGAGCCGTCGAACGATAGTCGCGCCTTTGTCTTGCGCCAATTCCTGCAGATAGCCGTCGAAACTATCAGCAGCTTCTGGCGAGGACGCCTTGGGACCGTTACCGCGGTAGATCGCGGCGATACGCTTCTCTGAAAGTGGCGTGGCAATTTCGACGTCGCAGACATCCATGTGCAGTGTGTACGACTCGATGCCGCGCTGCACGATGTTGCCCGGTAGGTTGATGCCCTCAGTCGCGAGGCGCTGGACCAGCGATTCCGACACGATGCCGCCACAGTGATTGCACCCGGAAGGGCCGCGATGGCAGAACTGCCTTGGTTCGTACATGTCGACGTCGGCCTGTAGTCCGACGAGCTCCGCCATATTGAGAAAGAAATAGCTGAACATCGACCCGGCAGGACCCGCACCGATGACGGCGATCCTTGAACCGTCCTGCAATGCCAGGCTTTCAGTTTTGGTCATCCGACTCATCCGCCAGTCGACTTCCTACTTCCTCGTACCTGGCCAGGCGATCGGTCAGGTCCCGGATGCGGTGCGACATCATCTGCAGAATGCGAAACGACAGCGACGGATCTTCATGTACGCCGCCGAGGAAATTCTTTTTATCAATCGTGAGAATCCGTGTGGGCTTGACGGCCCTGATGGTGGCTGTCCTGACATCTTTTTCGAACAGCGCCATTTCACCGAAGAATTCGTTCCGTCCCATGGTGCGCAGGCGCAGCTGCCTTCCGTCTGACTCTGCCAGGGCCTCGACCTCACCCT
>CALZHX010000258.1 GCA_945787435.1 uncultured Woeseiaceae bacterium | reverse complement strand
TTTTCAACCTCCATCGGAATTAACATTTCATTTCAATTTCGTACCACTCTTTCACACGATCTCCCAAGCATCGTCGCTGATCGGGCTGCCGCTCAGAATCCGGTCGGGCTTGAATGTGGATAGATCCATCGAAGGTTTTAGACCGATAATCAACTCCGATAAATAACGCCCGACGGCCGAGAAATGATAGGGGGTTTTTCTTTCCTACTGTTCCAGAAAGGTGGTTATCACCCGGTATCGAAACCGAACAAGCCTCTGCGGATGATTTCCTCGGCCACCATCTCGGGGACGCTAGTCTCCCACTCACCGCGGCCCCTTTTGATTTGTTTGAGTATGTCTTCCGGCCAGATATGCATGTTGGCATCGTTGTACCTTTCAACCGGAAGAATCATGTTGTTGGCCTGTAGATAATAGTAAAAGAATTTGAGGGGCTCGGGCACTGGAAATGTTTCGGCAGTAATAATCTGCTCGGGATCGTCCGGGCTGCGCATGGGGTAGACAAACAACAGGGTTTCCCGATCGAAAAGCGAGGCGAAGGCACCGAGAATGCCGCCTTTCAGCCCTTCGTAATAGTCAGCGTCAAATAGAGTGGTCAGATTGGGAATTCCAAGTACAAATGCCACCTTTCCTTTTGTGTAGCGGCCCAAATACGCTCTGACCCGAAAAAATCGCAGGTAGTTGGATACGATGACGGGATAATTCAAAAGATTCAAACAGTCCACCCGGTCTAAAATATCCTGCATGTCGAATGAACCCAGCTTGCGCATCTCCGCAATGGAAATTTCCGGAACCGCCATGGCCATCTGCACGTTAACACCAGCGGTGCGCAAAAAGATCTCTATTCCGCCGTTCATCATATCGATGCTGACGTTTGTAACTGGCTTGAACATGCTGCGCATGATCATTAGCTCCCGATTGTAAAATAGTTCGGATGGATGCACCAGCGTTTTGCGATCCGTCGCAAAGACCACCGCATCGGACAGCTCCATCTCTACCAGTTTCAGCGCCATTAGGCGGTTATCCACATCTTCAAAATGCGGACCGGTGAAGCGAATTAAATCTATTTCCAGTCGACCCCATTCCAGATTGTCCCCCAGTGAGCGGATGAGTCTTTCGATGTCGGTGTAATAATTAAATGCCCCGTAGATCAGGTTGACGCCCAAAATGCCCACAGCTTCCTGCTGCATCAGATTGCTCTCATCAAGCATTCTCACGTGTAGGAGAATTTCGCAGGGTGCCGTCCCCGGAAAAAGTTGGAGCTTGATCCCCAGCCAGCCATGGCACTCACCCTTCTGGCTGTAGCTTTTGGCGGTAATCGTATCGGCAAAGGCAAAATAGGTGGATTTCTCGGGACGTTTATCCCCGACCCTTTCCAGCACGAGGCGGAATTCCTTGTCGAGCATTTTCTTTACCCGGTTCTCTGTGACATATCGTTTGTCCTCCTCTTCGCCGTAAATGGCATCGCTGAAGTCCATATCGTAAGCGGAAATGGTTTTTGCGATGGTTCCGGCGGCACCCCCGGCCCTGAAAAAAAAATGGGATACCTCCTGACCGGCCCCTATCTCAGCAATGGTGCCGTATTTGTCCTTGTCCATATTAAGAGAAAATGCCTTCTGGATGGTGGCAATGGGTTCATCAGTCATTATGGATCTCCGGTCTCTGTTTTTTTTCCAACAAAGTTTCGAAAACTCCCACAGATATAACGTGAAATGAGAAGGTTTGCAACGATCCATCGGTTATCAAGGAATGGGTGATAACGTTGATGTGTTTATGGAGTTCTTATCACGTTTATCAAACAAGTTCCTTAGCAGGATATTTGAGATTTTGATTTTTTGTTTTTGCAGGCACATTTCGAAAGATTGGTTCTTTGGATAGCCGTTTTATTCTGCGACCGCTTCAACGATTAGGGATCTGGTGAGGGTAATAAAAAGGTCCCTTTGCTGAATTTGGTCGTAATTTCAGGCGTATACATACATTCTCATGTCAAAGCTAAGATTTGTCCCTCCAAAATGACGGCGGGCAGGCAAAGGAAATAAATAGGTTGTCTTGTGAAATCAGTCAATTGGCTGAATTTAATAATAATCATAGCTATCCGTCAGCTGCTTGATTTTTAATATAAAGTGTGCCATTGTTGTGGCACTTTAAAATTATAGGGCTCAACTTTTAGTTAAAAGGGAAAGCATATGGATGGATCATAAAACCCTGTTTCCGGTATTGGAGATGGGGTTTTTATTTTGGATATCCTGATGAAACCTGCAAAATGCACTGATTGCAGGTTATGGCAAGTTAGGCACAATTAAAGATTGGTCACTATTGGGCTATTATTTTGTACCAATTAGGGATATTAACAAGCGTCTTTTTAATACTCCTATATGGAACAAAAACGAGACGTCTATTGAATATCAATGTTAGCTGAAAAAAAATTAAGATATAAATTGAAATGCTTCGATCATTATTTCTTATTAAGTTTATTCATACAATTATTTTCCTTGTATTAAGTATGTGTGTTGGAATCGTTTTGTATACCTCAATTGCAGATAATATAACGTCAGTAACATGGATCTCTTTCATTATTATATTAATTGAAGGAGCGGTGCTAACTATCAGCGGTTGGAAATGCCCTCTGACTATATATGCTGAGAAGCTAGGAGCGACTAGCGGCACCGTTACCGATATTTTTCTACCAAAGTGGTTTGCTGATCGTACTTTTTTGATTTGCGGAATAATATTCATATTTACTACATTTTTATTGTTTTACAGATTAGTGGGTCGATATATTCAAAGTTGAGTAGCTAACAAATCGCTTAACCTGACCGGAAAAACTATGCGGTTTTATATTAAATTCTATGAAGGCTCAAAGGTCAGGTGGCCGGCAGGTTAGCTCAAGACGTTAGGTGGATACGGAGTTTGACAAGATATGCAGGTTCGAGACCTGCTCTGGGTCAAGAGCGTTTGTCGAACCTTTCAAGCTCAGAAGCTCTGAATATACTACTCTTCCACGATAGCGGCTACTCTAGAAGTTATGAGCAAAGTGCGTCAGGAGGTTTCCGATGCCCCTCCCCAACACTCAAGAGACACTCCGCACGGACTTCACTCGTCTCGGCGTAGTGCCGGGTATGACGATAATGGTTCATTCCTCGTTGGGGAAGGTCGGATGGACCGTAGGAGGACCGGTCTCGGTCATTCGAGCTCTCCTTGATATCCTTGGGACGGACGGTACGCTCGTCAGGAAAAGATAGGGGTCACATCTTAAATAATAAAAATTGACATCTCAGCTTTTTCTTCTTATTGTAGCCTCCCACTGAAAATCTTTCAAAATCTAAAATAGAGGCAAAGTAAATGGCACGCCGGCTGCGCATTGAATATCCGGGTGCGTATTACCATGTGATCAACCGGGGAAATAACCAGGAAAGAATATTTAAAAAAATAAAGCCCGCAAAGTTGCAATTTATA
>CALZHX010000257.1 GCA_945787435.1 uncultured Woeseiaceae bacterium | reverse complement strand
CATTGATGATCTCAATACCGGTGGTGATCCATACAATAGTACCGGCCAGCACGTTATTATTGATCCTAGGATCAACCTGGAAGACTAGGCTCAGCGGCGGGACTTCTTCAGCGCGCGTGAGCAGACACACGCGTGACCAGCGAATATTTTGATGTGGTAATCGTCGGGGCAGGGCTCTCCGGCATTGGTGCTGCGTGCCACCTTCAGGACAAATGCCCAGGCAAGAGCTACGCCATTCTCGAGAGTCGCGCGGCGACGGGAGGCACCTGGGACCTGTTTCGCTATCCCGGCGTTCGCTCCGACAGTGATATGCACACGCTGGGCTACAACTTCAAACCCTGGACGGAATCCAAGGCCATTGCCGACGGACCCGACATTCTCAAATACATAAAGGAAACCGCGGCCGAACACGACATCGATGAGCACATTCGCTACGGGCACCGCGTCATTCGCGCATCGTGGTCAAGCGCCGACGCGCTCTGGGAAATCGAGGCGGCACGTACAGACACGAATGAGAGCGTGGTGCTGCACGCGAATATGATGTTGATGTGCTCGGGGTACTACAACTACGAGCACGGCTACCTGCCCGAGTTCAAAGGGCGTGAGCGTTTCACAGGCGACATCGTTCACCCGCAGCACTGGCCCGAAGACCTCGACTACAGTGGTAAGAGAGTCGTTGTCATTGGCTCGGGCGCAACAGCGATGACGTTGATACCGGAGATGGCCGAAGATGTTGAACACATCGTCATGCTGCAACGCTCGCCAACCTACGTCATTTCATTTCCCGACACAGACTTCATCGCTAATGTCCTGCGCCGGGCTTTGCCCGATAAGTGGGCGTACGCGATTACCCGGTGGAAGAACATCAACTTCCAGCAGTGGATGTACGGTCAGACCAGGAAGCGCCCCGCAACTGTGAAACGATTCCTGCTGCGGCAGGTTCGCAAAGAACTCGGCAAGGACTACGACGTCGAGAAGCACTTCAGTCCCGCTTATAATCCCTGGGATCAACGCTTGTGCCTGGTCCCCAACAGCGACCTGTTTGCTGCCATTCGCTCCGGCAAGGCGTCGGTCGTCACCGATCAGATCGACAGGTTTACCGAAAGCGGTATTTCGCTGACGTCGGGCAATGAAATCGAAGCGGACATCATCGTGACTGCAACTGGCCTGGATCTGCTCGTACTCGGGGGCGTGGAGTTCGTTGTGGACAGTGACGTCGTCGATTTTTCCGAGACGACCAGCTACAAGGGCATGATGAATTCGAATGTGCCGAATCTCGTGGCGACATTCGGTTATATCAACGCATCCTGGACGCTGCGCGCTGACCTGATTGCTGAGTATTTCTGCCGGCTCATCAATCATATGGATGCCACTGGTGCACGGCAGTGCACGCCCCGCCTGCGGGACGAAGACAGGGATATGACAAAGCGGCCTTACATCATCGGGTTTTCGTCGGGTTACATTCAACGGGTTCTGGACAAGCTGCCAAAGCAAGGCGATCGGGAACCGTGGACGAATCCACAAGACTACAGTTGCGATCGAGCGATGTTTCGGAAAGGAAACCTCGAAGACGGTGCGCTGGTGTTCGATAATCCATCGAGGCGCCAACAATGCGCCTGAATGCCGATTTCTCAGAACGCGTAGTCATTCGGCCCGACGACTACCAATGGGTCGATTCACCGGCGGCCGGTGTTGAGCGCATGATGCTTGACCGTGTCGGAGGCGAAATAGCCCGGGCGACATCGCTCGTGCGCTTCGCGCCGAATGCGACGTTCTCCGAGCACACGCATGGCGGCGGTGAAGAGTTCCTGGTGCTCGAAGGTGCGTTCGGTGATGAGCACCAGGCTTACCCGCCAGGTGCTTACGTGAGAAACCCGGTTGGCACGTCACACTCGCCACACGTCGGCGACGAGGGCTGCCTGATCCTGGTCAAGCTCTACCAGATGGACGATGACGACCAGGAGCAACTGGTCGTCGATACGAATGCGACTACATGGTCTGGCGGCCCGACTCCCGGTATCGAGTACATGCACTTGCATGAGTACAGTGAAGTGCGCGTCGCATTGATTCGCTGGGCGCCGAACACGCCATTCGATGCCCACACTCATCCGGGCGGCGAAGAAGTCTACGTCATAGAAGGCGCGTTCTATGACGAACACGGTGATTACCCGGCCGGCAGCTGGATACGAAGCCCTCACGGCAGTGAGCATGCGCCGTACACGCGCGATGAAGGCGCACTAATCCTTGTAACAGTTGGGCACCTCAGCCCCTGGTAGCGGAACGCAGTTTTCCCCGCAGTTCATTTTTTGAGCCGCGTGATGTCTTTCCTTGACGGGCAGGGGCCAATACCACTAGCCTCGTGCGACGGGGTTCAACATCAGTGCTGAAATCCTGGTGGAGACAAGTACTTGAGTTATCTGGCCAGTGTCCGAAAACAGCGTAAATCCTGGGGCCGCAGCGCCCTTGGGCTGTTTGTGGCTGTCTGGCTGAACCTCGCGCTGCAGCCCTGTGCGAT
>CALZHX010000256.1 GCA_945787435.1 uncultured Woeseiaceae bacterium | reverse complement strand
TGTAGCGGAAGATTTCAATTGACTCCGAAGCTAAGTAGAAAGCGCACATCGCTTGCTAGCCCGACTAGCTTATGCTCTGCTGGTCCAAAGTCACGTTATTCGGAGCGCTCCCTGATGTACATCAATAAGCCTGTTCTTGTCCTTTTTTGTGCCTTGGCAGTACTTACTGGATGTGCGAGTGCGCCAGTCAATGAGACTGCAGAGCCAGAGCTGCAGCAAATCCCGGAAAATCACGGCCGGTTATTTGTGTACCGAATGAGGGGAGACGCCGATCACATCTCATCGGCGGCGAGGGTTGGCGGAGAGCCTGTTGGTCGAGCGGTCGCCGGCAGTTTCTTCTATGTCGACCTGCCCATCGGCGAACATGAGATTGCTGCGGCCAGAAACAGCGATCGAACGGTGGTAGTGAATATCGAGGCCGGCACTGAATATTTCCTACGTGTCGACATGTGGGTGCGCGCGACGCGGTGGACGCTCACCCCTGTCCTGGTGCCTGAAGAGACGGCGCGAGCGCAGATGAGCGGCTTGAACTTCCAGGGTCGATAGATAGTGTCCCCCTGTCAGAAGGCGTAATATCATCTGTCGATACTGTCGTCAGCTGAGTGATCCGGAGTATAGAAGTGAATAAACTGATTATCGCGATTGGACTGTTGGTGCTTTCCGCCCCCCTGTACGCCGGTGTTGCGTTGGACATGGTCAGGACTGACACGTCAGGCGGCGAGATCGAGCGCAGTCAGATCTTCGCTCAGTCCGGCATGCTGCGCATCGATAGCGGGGGCGGTCAATTCAGTTCAGCGGTATCAATGATTTTCCTCGGCGATAAATTCCTTGTGCTCGATCACGACGAGAAGAGCTACATCATCATGGATGAGGCGATGCTGGATGCCGTGTCGTCGAAGATCAGCGACGCCATGAAGCAGATGGAGGCCCAGCTTGCGAGCATGCCTGCCGAGCAGCGCGCGATGGCTGAGCAAATGATGCAAGGCCAAATGTCAGGAATGATGGGCGAGCAGGAGGCGACGCCAATTCGCGTGGAAGCGATCGGGCCAGGCGAGTGGCAGGGAAGGGCATGCACCCGCTACGCGGTCTTCGATGGACCGGAAAAGTCCCAGGACGTCTGTGCGGCGCCGCTCGACCAGGTGGATGGTGCTGCGGACATGATGGAGGCATTTCAGGGCATGGCAGTATTTGTGACGAAGCTCACTGAGTCGCTGCCAGGGCCGCTTTCTGCCAGCATCAGCGACAATCCGGGCGCGATTATGGAGCAAATCGACGGATTTCCTGTTCATTCGGTCGAGTATCAGTACGGGCAGGCGTCGGCCGAGGTTTCACTCGAGTCGATAGAAGAACAGGAACTTGAGGCGACGGTCTTTGCCGCGCCTGACGAATACGAGCTGCAGGACCCGTTCGCAGGCCGCTAACGCTCGCTTTCGGCGTTGCTTGTTGCGTCGCGATTACCGTATAATCGCGCGCGAACACCGGGGTGGGCGGTCGACGTCCCGGGCGAGAGTCTTCGTATCAAGAGGCCCCGACAAGGGGTTTTTTAATGCGAAAAATAATGGGCCATAGGCCCATTTTTTGTTTTAGAACAATGGGTTAGGTGTTTCGATGACGGGTAATGAGCTGTCCATTTTGCTGCAGCCGACTGTCGAACAACTAGGGTATGAGTTGTCCGACCTGGAAGCTCATTTGGGCGGCAGGGGCGGTGTGGTACGGATTTTCATTGATCATCCGGATGGTATCAACCTGGATGACTGTGAAAAGGTCAGTCTGGCCGTCAGCGCGATGCTCGATGTTGAGGATCCGCTGCCCGGGCAGTACAACCTGGAGGTTTCGTCGCCGGGTTTGGACAGGAAGTTGACGAAAGTAGAGCATTTTCAACGGTTTGCAGGAGAAACCGTGAAAGTGCAGATGCGTTTCCCAATTGAGGGGCGCAAACGATTTCGAGGCACCCTGGTGTCTTCGGATGACGAGAACATAGTGGTCGACGTGGACGGTGAGTCGCACTCGTTGCCGATGGCAACGATCGATACCGCCCGCCTGGTTCCGGCAGGGACCTGACGATCCGGGCATTTTTTGGAGTTAGTGGTAATGAGCAAAGAGATTCTGATGGTTGTCGACGCCGTTTCCAACGAAAAGGGCGTAGAGAAGGACATCATCTTCGAGGCCATTGAAGCCGCGTTGGCATCTGCTACCCGCAGAAAGCACGGCGAGGATATTGAGGTTCGCGTCGCTATCGACCGCGAGTCGGGCGAGTACGACACGTTCCGTCGCTGGCTCGTGTTCGAAGATGAGTCGACGGAACTAGAGGTGCCTGACCGCGAGCTGCGCATGATTGATGCTGTTGACGTCGATGAGAATGCCGAACCGGGTGGTTTTGTCGAAGTACCGATGGAGTCGGTCGAGTTTGGTCGCATCGCCGCACAGACCGCCAAGCAGGTTATCGTGCAGAAAGTTCGCGAAGCTGAGCGTGAGCAGGTCGTCGAGGAATACCAGGAACGCGAAGGCGAGCTCCTGTCCGGCCTGGTCAAGCGCGTCGATCGCAACGGAGTCTTTATTGATCTTGGCGGCAATGCCGAGGGCTTTGTAGCTCGCGACCAGATGGTCCCGCGTGAGCCGGTCCGTCCGCAGGATCGCATCAAGGCACTGTTGACTGAGGTTCGTTCTGAATTACGCGGCCCACAGTTGTTCATGACCCGTACCTCACCTCAGTTCCTTATCGAGTTATTCAAGATCGAGGTGCCCGAGGTGGGCCAGGGCCTTATAGAAATTCTCGCTGCGGCCCGGGATCCGGGGCTGCGAGCAAAGATCGCTGTAAAGAGCAATGACAATCGCATCGACGCTGTTGGCGCCTGTGTTGGTATGCGTGGTTCACGTGTGCAGGCCGTTTCGAACGAACTCGCAGGTGAACGAGTCGACATCATCCTTTGGGACGACAATCCGGCCCAGTTCGTCGTCAATGCCATGTCGCCGGCCGAGGTGGTATCGATTGTCGTCGACGAAGACGCGCACAGCATGGATATCGCGGTCGAGGAAGACAAACTCTCTCAAGCGATCGGCCGCGGTGGACAGAATATCCGGCTGGCCAGTGAATTGTCGGGCTGGGAACTCAACGTAATGACGGCTGCAGATGCTGAAGAGAAGAGCGATTCGGAAATGAAAGAGCTGATCGGCTTGTTCTCGAAGCAGCTTGACGTTGACGAGGAAGTCGCGTTGATCCTCGTTCAGGAAGGGTTCTCGACGGTCGAAGAAGTAGCCTATGTGCCGACGGCCGAACTGGTTGAGATCGAGGAGTTTGACGAGGACATCGTCGAGGAATTGCGCAATCGTGCTCGTGACGTGCTGTTAACCCAGGCGATCGTACAGGAAGAGAAGATGGATGAGGCGGAGCCCGCCGAAGATCTGCTTAGCCTCGAGGGCATGGACAAGGGTCTTGCGTTCCTTTTGGCGAGCAAAGGCGTAGTCACACGAGAGGATCTCGCCGAGCTTGCTACTGACGACTTGCTCGAAATCCACGAAATGGATCAGGAAGAAGCGGCTGCCTTGATTATGAAGGCGCGCGCGCACTGGTTTGAAGCGGAGCAGCATGCCTGAGGCCTGCAAAACGCGGAGTTAAAGAATGGCTGATGTGACAATTGCACAATTTGCTGAGGTTCTGAAAGTACCGGTCGATAAGTTGCTTTCGCAGCTCGATGAGGCCGGTATCAAAGTTGCCGGCTCGGACGATACGATCAGTGACGACGCGAAGCTCGAGTTGTTGACGCACTTGCGTCGTGCTCACGGGCAGGAGGAGCCGACGTCGGGTAATGCGGCCCCTCGCCGCATAACGCTGAAGCGTAAGTCGCAGTCGGAGCTTCGTTTGTCAGGCGCCCAGGGGCGGTCGCGAACGGTTAATGTCGAAGTTCGCAAGAAGCGCACCTACATCAAGCGTGATGTCCTCGAGCAGCAGGCTCAGGAGGAGCAGGACGAGCTGGACCGCAAGCGCAAAGAAGAGGAAGAACTCGTAGAGGCGGCGAAGCGCGAACAAGAGCGCCTCGAAGCCGAGAAGGAAGAGGCGGCCAAGAAGGAAGTTGAAGCGCAACAGCAGGCGGAGCAGGCCCGGCTGACCGCCGAAGATGAAGCGCGCAAGGCGGCCGACCAGGTTGCCGCAGCCGAAGCTGAGGAAAAAGCACGGCTCGAGAAAGCGGAGCAGGATGCTCGCGCACGCCGAACGAAGGAAAAGGCCAAGCCCAAGCCCAAGGGCAAGGCGGCAGACACTCGTTATGGCCGCAAGGAATTGCACGTCGCCGGTGACAAGAGCGGCCGGCGCAAACGCAAGACGCCTATGCGTCGTCGCCCGGTCTCACTGAGCGGCGATACGCAACATGGTTTTGAAAGACCAACCGCACCGGTTATTCATGAGGTAGAGATACCGGAAAATATCGCTGTTTCGGAGCTTGCGAAACGTCTGGCCATCAAAGGTAATGAGGTGGTCAAGGTCCTGTTCAATATGGGTGCGATG
>CALZHX010000255.1 GCA_945787435.1 uncultured Woeseiaceae bacterium | reverse complement strand
TGCCGTAAAGCGCATCGTAAAGGCTGCCCCAGCGTGCGTTGGCGGCGTTCAATGCGAAACGCGCGTTGCTGACCGGGACGACCAGTTGAGGCCCTGCGATCTCGGCGATCTCGGGGTCGGCACCTTCTGTGGCAATCTGGAATGGCTCGCCCGACTCCCGCAGGTAGCCTATATCTTTGAGAAATGCGACGTACTCGGCGTGATCCAGCGGCACATCCGCTCGCAGGTCATGCCAGTTATCGATTTGATGCTGCATCGCGTCACGCACATGCAGAATGTCACGATTGACCGGCGTGAGGTCTTCGACCAGCGATTCGAGGCCGTGCCAGAATTTGCCTGCATCGACCTCGATCGCAGGCAGTAGCTCGTCTTCGATAAAAGCACGAAAACCGGTATTTACTGAAAGACTGCCGATTTGTTCCCTATCCATTGATGCCATCGGCAATCTCCCGGTAATTATTCAGGCCACGAACTGCTCCTCTTCGGTACTACCGTCGAGCGCTGTCGTAGATGACAGGCCATCCATGATCGTATTCTGAACAGCGTCAAAGTAGCCGGCACCGACGAAGGACTGGTGCTTGGCAGCACGGAAGCCGAATTTTTCGTCAGAAAATTCCTGCTGCTGCAGCTTGGAGTAAGCATACATTCCCTCTGCCTTGTAGGCACGACTCAGGTTGAACATGCTTGAGTTCAGCGCATGCCAGCCGGCCAACGTGATGAACTGGAACTTGTAGCCCATCTTGCCGAGTTCTTCGCGAAAGGTCTTCATCGTCTCATCGTCCAGATTCGCCTTCCAGTTGAACGATGGCGAGCAGTTGTACGACAGTAACTGGTCAGGGAATTCGGCATGTATCGCATCGGCAAACTTCTGCGCTTGCTCGAGATCCGGTTTCGATGTTTCGCACCAGATCAAGTCTGCATAAGGCGCGTAGGCCAGGCCACGAGCAATTGCCTGATCAAGACCGGCGTTGGTCCGATAGAAACCTTCCGGCGTGCGTTCGCCCGTAATGAAAGGGTGGTCACGTTCATCCGAATCGGAGGTAATCAGGTTGGCAGCATCGGCGTCAGTGCGTGCGAGTAGCACGGTAGGCACGCCGCAGACGTCGGCAGCCAGTCGGGCAGCAGATAATTTTGCAACTGCTTCCGCTGTAGGTACCAGCACTTTGCCACCCATATGGCCACATTTCTTGGCTGACGAAAGCTGGTCTTCGAAGTGAACACCGGAAGCGCCAGCGCGAATCATGCTCTTCATGAGTTCAAACGCATTCAGGTTGCCACCGAAGCCTGCCTCGGCATCCGCGATGATCGGCGGAAACCAGTCGATGCTCGAATCGTCGTTCAGCGCATGAATCTCGTCGGTGCGGATGAGCGCATTGTTAATCCGCTCGACCATTTTTGGCACCGAGTCCACAGGATACAGGCTCTGATCCGGGTACATTTCACCGGCGCTGTTGCCATCACCTGCAACCTGCCAGCCCGAGCAATAGATGGCCTTGAGGCCCGCCTGCACTTCCTGAATAGCCTGGTTGCCCGTCAGCGCACCCAAACCACAAACCGGGTCTTCCTTATGAATGAGTCGCCAGAATTTCTCCGCGCCGAGCTTCGCCAGCGTGTATTCAATGTTTACCGTACCGCGCAGTTTGACCACCTCTTCGGCGCTGTAGTTACGCTCAATTCCCTTCCAGCGTGGGCTGTCCGCCCATTCGGCCTCGAGCGCCTTAATCTGTTCCTGACGATTCATTCTCTTCTCCAAAACGAGATTCGTGTGAAATAACCTTGTTAACCGTGGTGATTGCGCGCCGCCCAGGAGGCGAGAAATACCACGCCATCTGCATCGGCGGCGACGATGTCGTCGCGCCGGATATAAGCACCACCGATGCGCACTGGCCTGCCGCGAGTACCAAGGCCGCGCTTTTTGCTTTTCCGGGGGCAAGAGGCCAATGCGAAAATACCAATCGGCGCCTCTTTGAGTTCTTCGACATCACGCACTGCGCCGTTGATGACGATGCCGGCCCAGCCGCTCCTCGCGGCCAGTTGCGCGAGATCGCCGCCCAGCATGGCGCAATTCATCGATGCACTGTTGTCAACGAGCAGCACCCGGCCATTGCCAGGCTCTGTCAACGTAGCTTTGACCAACGAGTTGTCGTCTTGTGTCGAAATTGTCTCGACCTTTCCCAGGCAAATAGACACCGCGCCAAAGCTCCGATAGCCGTTCTGCAATACTTCGGCATCCGGATTGGCGTCGCAGAAATCTGCGGTCGGCTGGACAGGGAAGTCTGTAACGCTTGATGTCTGTTCTGCCTGTTGCACTTCTTTTTTCTCCCTGGCTTAAGCGGCAACGCCATCGGCGAGCCCGACGTGCCGGGCAATATCCTGGCCAAGGCGCTGAACGAACAACAACCCGCCATCGCGGGTAATGAACCTGTGCAATCCGCTCGAGCGACGCTCTGATGTAGCTTGCTGTTCGCCCACGGAAGCCGGGATCAAGATCCTGCCGGCGTCGCTGCGAAACAGCAGGCGGCGGCTGCCGTTCATGCCCGACCATCCTATGAACTGGCGCGAATCCTTGAGGCGCACGACACGACCATCGGCAAGCTTTGCAAAACATTCTGAATAGCGCATCGGTGTATCCACCCCGTAGCTGACCGCATCGGCATGGCTCGCGCCCTTGAGCGGAATCATCTGGTCCAGGTACTTCGCTTTCTCAATTTGCTCTTGCTGCATGTCGATACCCCTGATTTGTGTCCCTTGCGTGTAGTGAATGGCCGAGCTCTGAGGTGTATAGTACGTATGAAATATTGAAAATTTCACAGAAAAAACTTCACAATGTTAATTTCACAAACAGGTCGAATATGAACCGTAAACAGGGACTGGGGCGCAAAGCCCACTTCGCCGGCACCAAGATCAAGTCACTCCGGAAGCGTAACCACCTGACTTTAGAGGATTTATCAGTGCGCTGTATCCAGGTGGATGCTGAGGCAGGGCCGTCTGTGTCGTACCTGTCGATGATCGAAAACGGCAAGCGAATGCCGTCGCAGAGACTGTTGAACATCATTGCCGACATCTTCCAGAAGGACCTGGCCTGGTTTTATGACGAATCGCTCGAAGACAAGGCCATGGACCCTGCCCCGGTTTCATCTGCCGTCAGCGGCCTGCCGCTCGAGCCCGGCTTTCTGTTTTCGGAGAATCTGCTGCAGATCGCCATACCGGAGCTACTTTCACAAACCGGAACGACGGGCCGGCAATTCGCACACCTGCTGATACGCGCACACCAGGAATCGAGTCAGAATCGTT
>CALZHX010000254.1 GCA_945787435.1 uncultured Woeseiaceae bacterium | reverse complement strand
CGACGGACCTGGTCGAGTATCGGCATAACCTGATCACGGATCGTCGCATCATTTTGCAGGGCAGGGCGCTCGAGCAATACACCCCGCGCTGCCTGGTCAAGGTCGTTCCAGATGCTAATTTCAATGCACATGTCTCAGGCCAGCATTTTCTCGACCGGTATCACAAGCAATGAGCTTGCGCCTGCCGCCTTGAGGTTTTCGAGTGTTTCCCAGAATACGTTTTCGCGACACACCGCATGCACCGCTACCTTGTCGTCCGCACCATCCAGTGGCAGAACTGTCGGCGCCTCTGAGCCAGGCAGCAAATCACGTATCTGTGGCAGCGCATCACGTGGGGCATGCAACATGATGTACTTGCTTTCGCGCACCTGGAGTACGCCATCGAGGCGCTGCAACATGCGGTCGACGAGTGCCTGTTTCTCATCGCCGAGGATCGCCTCGGTCTGGATCACCACGGCCTCGCTCTCAAGCAGGGTCTCGACCTCGGTCAGGCCATTGGCGGCCAGCGTACTGCCGGTCGAAACCAGGTCACAGATGTAGTCTGCCCTGCCGAGTTTTGGTGCAATTTCGACAGCTCCGGAGAAATAGACCGGCTCGGCATCAATGTCATTTTTAGTGAGGTATTCTCTTAAGATATTGACGTAACTTGTTGCAATCTTTGTATTATTTAGAGATGTCCTGTCCGAATATTCGGTACCGTCCGGTGCCGCCAATGAGAGTCGGCAGTGGCCGAAATCAAGCTCGAACACCTGCTTGAATCGGGGTTCGCGTCCGCCACACAGCAACTCCTGGCGCTTCTCCTCGACCACATTGAGGCCAACTATGCCGAGATCACAGACATCGTCACTCACGAGTCCCGGTATATCGTCGTCCCGCACCAATAGCAGGTCGATCGGCATGTTCTCGCCATACAGGAACAGCTGGTCCTTGCTCTGCGTCAGCTTCAGGCCGCAACGCTGCAGCAGATCGATAGAGTGGTCGGTCAACCGACCTGTTTTCTGCACCGCAATTTGAATGCGCTGCTCAGGGGTATCCATGAAGCTTCCTTAGTGAGACGTGGGGTTGTCGCTTGCGCTGACACGGTCAATAGCGGTGCGATAACCGCCAAAGCCATCGGTCAGAAACCGCGCAACGCGGCCGATGGTGGTGACGCTGACGCCCGTCAGGTCCTGAATCTTGCGGTAGGTGAGGCCTTGCTCGAGCAATTCGACCACCTGCCAGCGGTCAACCAATGCCTGCATTTCGGCCGGAGTACACAGGTCGCGAAGAAAATTTCGGCACTCGCCGGCAGATGTGAGACTGACCAATGCGGTGCACAGGGCATCTTCTGCGGCTGCCTGCTGACCGAGCGTGTTCTCGCGATTTGGTTTCATGGGTTTCGCCTGCGCGATGCGCCAATATATTAATGTATTAGTACGCTAATACATTAATACAGAATGCGCAAGCCCTGCGGTAGCGAAATCGTCGAAAAGTCTGAAACCCGCGTGGTTATTGGTTTCTGATGACACTAATAAAATGCGAAACCGGTCTTGACCGGGCGACTATTCAGCCCATACACTCTTCGAAACTCATCGAGACCGGCAGAGGGATAGGCCCAGTGAAGCCGGGGCAACCAGCAGGACTAACCATTCTGAAAAGGTGCCAACTCCTACGGTGACGCGTCATGTGACGCGCACCGACAGATGAGAGTCGTAGCAACACCGGATTGTATTAGCTGGTGCAGGGCACGATTCCCACCCTTACGGGCTCCGTAGGGTTCCGATGAGATTGATTGATACTGGAACCAGGAGACCGGAAATGACATCCAGAGCAACTACGGCAACTCGAGCTGTGCGCGCCGCTATCGAGTCGGACTCGCAGCACGGAGCTGTTGTGCCACCATTGCACCTGTCCTCCAATTTCGCCTTCGAAGGATTCGGAAAAAAGCGTGAATACGATTACACGCGCTCCGGCAACCCGACGCGCGATGCGCTTGCAGACGCGCTGTCTTCGCTGGAAGGGGGGGGCGGCGCAGTTGTGACGTCATCGGGTATGGCAGCGCTTACCCTGTTGTGTCAATTACTGAAGCCGGGCGACGTGCTTGTTGCCCCACACGATTGCTACGGCGGAACCTACCGGCTCTTCGAGAACCTGGCAGCCAAAGGGCACTTTGAGGTCGTCTTCGTCGACCAGACCCGGCCGGCAGCCTTGCGCTCTGCCTGCGAACGAAAGCCAAAGCTCATTCTTACGGAGACGCCGTCGAATCCGCTGTTGCGAATCGTGGACATCACCGAGATCGCGAAGCTTGCGAAGCAGTGCGGTGCGCTGCTCGCCGTTGACAACACGTTCCTCTCACCGGCCCTGCAACAACCGTTGTCGCTGGGTGCCGATCTCGTGATTCACTCGACGACGAAGTATCTTAACGGCCACAGCGATGTGATTGGGGGTTGCATCGTTGCCGGGACTGATGAACTTGCGGAAGAACTGGCCTGGTGGGGCAACTGTCTCGGAATTACCGGAGCGCCGTTCGACAGCTACCTGACCTTGCGCGGTGTTCGACCCTTGTACGCCAGGATGCGTCAGCATGAGGAAAGCGCCAACCTCCTGGCGAATGTCCTTGATGAGCACCCTGGCGTGGATACCGTCTACTACCCGGGCCTGCGGTCTCATCCGGGGCACAATATTGCCGCAAAACAGCAGAGTGGCTTCGGCGGCATGGTTAGCTTCAACATCAAGGGTGGCGAGGCTGCCGTTGAGGCTTTCGTTAACAGTCTGCAGTATTTCTCACTTGCTGAATCCCTGGGTGGCGTCGAAAGTCTCGTATGCCACCCGGCGTCGATGACGCATGCTCCGGTCAGTGCGGAGGCGCTTGCCAATGCAGGCATTGGGCAAAACCTGATTCGCATTTCTGTTGGGCTGGAGAGTACTGAGGATCTCGTGGCGGATGTGCTGGAAGCACTGGAGTCTGCGAGGCATGCGACGACGTTGCAGCCGGTCGCGGCAATAGGCGCCTTAGCCTAGCGCTGCAACAATCTTGTCGGTCATTGCGGTCGTCGAAACCGGCGTTTCGCCGTCGGCAGCGATGTCCGATGTTCGTGCCCCGTCTTCTATTGCAGTACGTATTGCGGCCTCGACCGAGTCGGCTTCCTCGCTCAGTCCCAGGCTCTGTCGCAAGAGCATGGCGGCGCTGGCAATAGCACCGCAGGGATTCGCAATGTCCAGGCCTGCGATGTCAGGCGCGGAGCCGTGGATCGGCTCAAAGAGACCGCGGGGCGAGTCTCCGAGCGATGCGGACGGCAACATGCCCAGCGAACCGG
Source organism: uncultured Woeseiaceae bacterium (assembly GCA_945787435.1). GTDB lineage: Bacteria > Pseudomonadota > Gammaproteobacteria > Steroidobacterales > Woeseiaceae > UBA1847. The sequence continues at coordinate 2,558 of CALZHX010000254.1, read as the reverse complement.
CCAGCATAGACGCTTCATCGGTCAGGATGTCGCCGAACATGTTTTCAGTAACAATGACATCGAAGTCCTTTGGTCGGCTGAGCAGGTGCATGGCTGCCGCATCGACAAGTAACGTTTCCACCGCGATGTCTGGAAACTCGCGTTGCATCGTCTTGTCGGTTACATCCCGCCATAGTCGTGATGTCTCAAGAACATTCGCCTTGTCGACGGAACAGAGCTTGTTGCGTCGTTCACCAGCCATTCTTGCCGCCACACGCACGATTCGCTCAACTTCGTGTGTGTGGTACGTGCACAAATCGGAAGCGACGGTCTCGCTGCGGGTTTTCTTGCCGAAGTAGATTCCGCCGGTGAGCTCCCGGACAACCACCAGATCGACACCGGTCAGATACTCGGCTTTCAACGGTGACGCCGGTATCAGTTCTTCCATTACGCGAACCGGGCGAATGTTGGCATATACACCTAGTACTGAACGTAATTCGAGCAGGCCTTTCTCTGGTCGCACCATGGCGTGCGGATCCGACCATTTGGGGCCGCCGACAGCGCCAAGGAATACGGCCGAACTCTCCATACAGCTTGCTACGCTGTCAGCTGGCAACGGGCTCTGTGTCCTGTCAATTGCTGCGCCGCCAATGAGGTGTACTGCGAAGTTGAATGAGTGACCATGGACGTCAGCAACGCGCTTGAGCACCTTGTGTGCTGCGGCGGTAACTTCGGGGCCGATGCCGTCACCCGGCAACAATGTAATCAGGGCGTCCAGGGTCGTTTCTCTTCGAATGTCCGGATGGCGTCCATCTGTTGTTGCAGATATCCAAGTTGATCGATGCCTTCCACCAGGCAATATCGAGCGAAGTCATCTATTGGGAATTCGACCACAGTACCGTCAGGCAATGTCAGCGTCGACTTTGCTACATCGATGTCAGTTTCCACACCGGGATTCGCCAGCAGGAAGTCGTGGGTTGCGACATCGACGATGATGGGGATCAGACCGTTCTTCAGTGAGTTATTGCGAAAGATATCGGCAATTTCGGTGCTGATAACTGCCCGAATGCCGTAGTCGAGCAACGCCCACGGCGCATGTTCCCGCGACGAGCCGCAGCCGAAATTGTTGCCAGCCACCAGAACCTCGCAGCCGTCGGCTGCTGCCTGGTTAAGGACGAAATCGGGGCGTTCCTGGCCTTTTGCATTGAAACGAAGGTCATTGAACAGGTAAGCACCAAGACCCTCCCGGACCGTGGTCGTCAGGAATCGGGCAGGGATGATCTGGTCAGTATCAATATCCCTGGTCGGTAGCACGATTGTACGTGACCTGATTCTCGTGATTGCTGGCATCATTTGACCCGCTGCAGGTAGGGGCGCGGGTCGGCAACCCGACCTTCGATAGCAGAAGCCGCTGCAGTCATTGGGCTCGCCAGTACGGTGCGCGCTCCGATGCCCTGGCGTCCCTCGAAATTTCGATTGCTCGTGCTTACACTTAACTTGCCCTTGCCGACCGTGTCGCCATTCATGCCCAGGCACATCGAGCAGCCAGATTCTCGCCATTCAGCCCCGGCTTCGCCAAAAACCTTGTCCAGACCGACCTCTTCGGCTGCCTTCTTGATCTGTTGCGACCCAGGTACAACCAGCATTCTTACGCCGTCGGCAACTTTGCGGCCCTGCATTATGTCTGCGGCCTTTTGCAGGTCCGATAGCCGGGAATTGGTGCAGCTGCCGACAAACACGACATCTACGCTGGTGTCGGTTAGCGGCTTACCGGATTCAACTTGCATATAGTCAAGCGCCTTGCGGAAACTCGCATCGCCACCACCATCGGGCACCGCCTCATTGACGCCAACGACCATGCCAGGGTTCGTACCGAAGGTGACCATGGGCTCGAGTGAGCTGGCCGAGATCGATACGGATCGATCAAATGACGCGCCTGAATCGCTCGCAAGTGAGCGCCAGCGACTGACTGCGCTGTCCCAGTCGGATCCCCTTGGTGAATGCAGGCGACTTTGCAAATACTCGAACGTTGTCTCATCGGGGGCGATCATGCCAGCGCGGGCACCTGCTTCAATCGACATGTTGCAGACGGTCATTCGTTCGTCCATCCCCATCGTCGAGATTGTCTCTCCGTGATACTCGATGACATGGCCTGTGCCGCCATCGACACCGATCTGCCCGATAACGGCGAGGATCAGGTCTTTCGCGCCGACACCCGGTGCGAAGCTGCCGGATATATCAATGCCCAGGGTTTTTGGTTTGCGCTGCAATAAACATTGCGTCGCCAGAACATGACCGACTTCAGTTGTGCCAATGCCAAAGGCGAGGGCGCCAAACGCGCCGTGCGTACTGGTGTGGCTGTCACCACAAACGATCGTCTTGCCGGGTTGGGTCGCACCAAGTTCCGGGCCGATCACATGGACGATGCCGCGGTGCTTACTGTCGAAGCCGTGCAGCTCGACACCAAACTCGGTGCAGTTGCTCTCCATCTGGCGGATTTGCGCCGCAGCGCCTTCGCCCACGACGAGCAGGTCTTTGATCGTCGAAACCGGCGTTGTCGGCGTCGAGTGGTCCATCGT
>CALZHX010000253.1 GCA_945787435.1 uncultured Woeseiaceae bacterium | reverse complement strand
TGTCCGGCCACATGGGCAACGTCCGCCGTACTGTGCAAAACCACGTTGTCGTTCGTGTTGATGCGGAACGCAATCTCCTGGTGGTCAGGGGTGCGGTACCGGGCCACAAGGGTGGTAAGGTTATTGTCCGTCCTGCCATCAAGGCCACTAACCAGGGAGCTGCGTCATGAAGCTGAAGATGCAGGGCACAGGATCCGTTGATGTCGCTGAGGCGGCATTTGGAGCCGATTTTAACGAGGCCCTGGTTCACCAGGTTGTCACCGCGTATTTGGCGGGTGGACGGGCCGGAACCAAAGCACAGAAGAATCGCGCCGCGGCTCGTGGTGGTGGTGCCAAGCCATGGCGGCAGAAGGGCACCGGTCGTGCTCGCGCCGGTACTATTCGCAGCCCGATTTGGGTTGGTGGTGGCCGCGCATTTGCAGCCCAGCCACGCAATCATGAGCAGAAGGTCAACAAGAAGATGTATCGCGCTGCACTGCGTTCGGTTTTGTCCGAGCTCGTGCGTCAGGATCGTCTCGTCGTCGTTAAGGAGCTCTCGCTCGAGGCGCCGAAAACCAAGCTGCTCGCTACGAAGCTCAAGGAGCTCGATCTCGATAGCGTCCTGGTCCTGAACGAGGCCTTTGATGAGAAGATTTTTCTCGCGGCTCGTAACTTGCCGAACGTTGGAATTTGCGACGCAGGCTCGATCGATCCGGTCGTGCTGATCCGCTTTGAAAAGGTGCTCGTGACATTGCCGGCGCTGAAACTGATTGAGGAGCGCCTGTCATGAGTGCTGCTGGTCACCAAGAGCGCCTGATGACGGTCCTGCAGGGACCGATGTTCACCGAGAAAAGTGCAACGTCTGCAGAACAGCATAACCAGGTCGTATTCAAAGTTCGCACCGATGCGACCAAGGCTGAGATTCGCCAGGCCGTCGAACTGATGTTCGAAGTAAAAGTCGATGGCGTGCAGGTCATAAATTATCGCGGCAAGAACAAGCGCTTCGGTCAGACGAGCGGTCGCCGTAACGATTGGAAAAAAGCCTACGTCAGGCTTGCTGAAGGCAGTCAGATTGACTTCCTTGGCGCGGATTAAAGGGCTGAGTCATGTCACTTCATAAAGCAAAACCGACATCCGCCGGGCGTCGCTTCGTTGTCGAGGTCAAGACACCAGGTCTTCACAAGGGCAAGCCGCATAGCGCATTGCTCGACAAGAAGACATCGAAGGGCGGTCGCAACAACAACGGTCGCATTACGGTTCGTCACAAGGGCGGCGGTCACAAGCAGCGCTATCGCATTATCGATTTCAAGCGCGACAAGGACGGTATTGCGGGCGTAGTCGAGCGGCTCGAATACGATCCAAATCGCAGCGCGCATATTGCACTGGTGAAGTACACCGATGGCGAGCGTCGTTACATCCTCGCCCCAAAGGGTATTCGGGAAGGCTCGCCGATTATCAGTGGCGAAGATGCACCTATCAAATCGGGTAACACGCTGCCATTGCGTGCGGTTCCGGTGGGTACGCTTATTCATAACGTTGAGATGAAGCCTGGCAAGGGTGGTCAGCTCATGCGTTCTGCTGGTGCCTATGCACAGCTCGCAGCCCGCGAAGGCGCGTACGCGACGCTGCGCCTGCGTTCGGGTGAGATGCGCAAGATTCATATCGATTGTCGCGCGACGATCGGCGAGGTTGGCCACAGTGAGCACAACCTTCGCAAGCTCGGCAAAGCCGGCGCATCGCGTTGGAGAGGCGTACGCCCGACAGTTCGTGGCGTCGCTATGAACCCGGTCGATCATCCGCACGGTGGCGGTGAAGGTCGCACGTCCGGTGGCCGTCACCCGGTGAGCCCATGGGGCACGCCGACGAAGGGCGCGAAGACACGCTCGAACAAGCGTACCGACGGCATGATTGTGCGCCGTCGCACGCGCAAGTAAGGAAGGGACAGGAAAATGCCACGCAGTGTTAGAAAAGGCCCGTTCGTCGATACGCATCTGGCGAAGAAGGTCTCAGAGGCAGCAGCCAAGAATGACCGTCGCCCGATCAAAACCTGGTCGCGCCGTTCGATGGTGTTGCCGGATATGGTTGGCTTGACGATTGCCGTACATAACGGTCGTCAGCACGTACCGGTCCTTATTTCAGAAAATATGGTCGGCCACAAACTTGGCGAGTTTGCGGTTACGCGTACGTTTCGTGGTCACTCTGGTGACCGTAAGACGAAATAGGAGAGCTGGTTCATGCAGGTTGCAGCAACACTTAGATACGCGCGGATCTCGCCGCAGAAATGCCGACTGATGGCTGATGCCATCCGTGGCAAGACGGTGGACGACGCGTTACGCACTTTGACTTTTACGCCAAAGAAAAGCGCACGCATTGTGAAGAAAGTGCTTGAGTCGGCGATAGCCAACGCCGAGCACAATCATGGTGCTGACATTGATGAATTGAAGGTTTCGACCATTGAAGTGAATGAGGCGCCGACTTACCGCCGCTACCGTGCGCGGGCCAAAGGCCGCGGTGCTCGCATTATCAAGCGGAATAGTCACATCACCATTCGCGTTGCGGACGAGTAAAGAATATGGGTCAAAAAGTACATCCAACCGGCATTCGCCTCGGCATCGTCAAGGACTGGACGTCCAAGTGGTATGCCGATTCGAAGACATTTGCAGATCACATCAGGTCTGACCATCAGCTTCGTGTTCACATCAAGACGAAGCTCAAGGATGCGTCAGTCAGCAAGATTACGATCGAGCGTCCTTCGAGGAAGGTCAATATTACGATTCATACGGCTCGGCCTGGCATCGTAATCGGCAAGAAGGGCGAGGACATCGAGAAGCTGCGCATGGAAGTTGCAAAGCTGATCGGAATGAACATGTCCGATGTGCGTATCAACATCGCCGAGGTCCGCAAGCCCGAGCTCGATGCGCAGCTGGTCGCAGAAGGTATTGCGCAGCAACTTGAGCGCCGCGTTATGTTCCGGCGTGCCATGAAGCGTGCCGTCACAAACACGATGCGTGTTGGCGCTGAAGGCATCAAGGTCAAGGTTGGTGGTCGATTGAATGGTGCGGAAATCGCACGTTCGGAATGGTATCGCGAAGGCAGAGTGCCACTGCATACGCTGCGAGCGGACATTGACTACGGCCTGGCCGAAGCGCAGACGACGTACGGTGTCATCGGCGTCAAGGTATGGATTTTCAAGGGCGAGGTCTTTGACAAGCCCGAAGCGGTAGCGGCAGAGCCCGCAGAGGCATAAGAGATGTTACAGCCTAAACGAACGAAATTTCGCAAGCAGATGAAGGGCCGTAACCGCGGTCTCGCGTTGCGTGGCAGCACGGTTGCGTTCGGCACCTATGGTCTGAAGGCTACGGGCCGGGGTCGCATGACTGCTCGCCAGATCGAGGCGGCACGTCGTGCAATGACGCGCCATATTAAGCGTGGCGGCAAGATCTGGATTCGCGTGTTTCCGGATAAGCCGATCACGAAAAAGCCTCTGGAAGTGCGTCAGGGTAAGGGCAAGGGCAACGTTGAATACTGGGTTTGCCAGATTCAGCCGGGTCGAGTGCTTTACGAGATGGAAGGTGTGACGGAAGAGGTTGCACGCGAGGCGTTCCGCCTGGCTGCGGCAAAAATTCCGTTTGCGACGACGTTTGTCGAACGGCAGGTGATGTGATGGAAGCCAAAGACCTACGCGAAAAGTCAGTCGAAGAGCTGAACGAAGAATTACTCGCGCTGCGCAAAGAACAATTCAATCTGCGCATGCAGAATGCGACGGGTGAGCTGAATCAGAACCACCAGCATCGCCAGGTGAGAAGAGATATTGCCCGTGTAAAAACCGTGCTCAACGAGCTCGGGCGCGCGGCCGGTGAAAGCGAATGAGTGAAGAAAAGAACAAAGGACAGCGCACGATTATCGGTCGTGTTGTCAGCGACAAGATGGATAAGACTGTCTCGGTCGCTGTCGAGCGCCTGATCAAGCACCCCATGTACGGCAAGTACATTCGCCGTACGACCAAGGTGCTTGCGCACGATGCGAATAATGAGTGCAAGCCTGGCGATCGCGTAACGATTGCCGAGTGCAAGCCGATTTCGAAGAATAAATCATGGGCCGTGGTCGACGTTGTCGAACGTGCGGCTGGTCACTAAAGACCAAGGAATGCAGTCATGATTCAGATGCAGACAGTTCTTGACGCAGCCGATAACTCCGGCGCCCGTCGCGTGCAGTGCATCAAGGTGCTGGGCGGCTCAAAGCGTCGCTACGCCGGCGTCGGTGATGTCATAAAGGTGAGCGTCAAGGACGCGATCCCGCGTGGCAAGGTCAAGAAAGGTGAGGTGTATAACGCCGTTGTTGTACGTACACGTAAAGGCGTGCGTCGCAAAGACGGGTCGTTGATTCGTTTCGACGGCAACGCGGCTGTGTTGTTGAACGCCCGTCTCGAGCCGATTGGCACACGTATTTTTGGCCCGGTTACGCGCGAGCTGCGCACTAGCCGTTTCATGAAAATTATTTCACTGGCACCCGAGGTGCTTTGATAATGAACAAGATCAGAAAAGGCGATGAGGTAATCGTTCGGACTGGCAAGGACAAGGGCCGTCGCGGCACCGTCCTGCAGGTATTCGACGATGAGCGCATCCTTGTCGAAGGCGTCAACCTGGCCAAGAAGCACACCAAGCCGAATCCGAACATTGGGGAGCAGGGTGGCATCGTGGACAAGGCGATGCCGCTCGATATTACCAATGTACTGATATTCAACCCGAAATCGAAGAAGGGTGATCGCGTCGGATTTCGTGTCAATGATGATGGCAGCAAGGAACGCATCTTCAGAGGCACCGGCGACGTCGTCGACATTTAAGAGCTAAGAGATATGTCCCGTTTACAGGAACAATACAAGAGTGAGCTTGCTGGTGAGATCCAGAAGAAGCTTGGTCTGGAAAATACGCAGGAAGTGCCGCGTATCACGAAGATCACGCTCAATATGGGCGTGGGTGAAGCCGTTGCTGACAAGAAAGTGCTGGAAAAGGCGCGGGCCGACATGGAGAAGATCTCCGGTCAGAAGCCTGTCATTTGCCTGTCACGAAAATCAGTGGCCGCGTTCAAAATCCGTGATGGCATGCCCATCGGTTGCAAGGTAACGCTGCGCCGCGAGCGCATGTATGAGTTCCTTGATCGTCTCGTGAACATTGCGATTCCACGTATCCGTGACTTCCGTGGACTGAATCCGAAGTCGTTCGATCGCTCCGGCAACTACAGCATGGGCGTCACCGAGCAGATCATTTTTCCGGAAATCAATTACGACGAAATCGATGCGATTCGTGGCATGGATATCACGATCACCACGACCGCACGTAACCCCGAGGAAGGTCGCGCGCTTCTCGAAGCGTTTAACTTCCCGTTTAAGAAATAGGAAACACACCGTAATGGCGAAGAAATCCATGATTCAACGCGAACTGAAGCGCGCCAAGCTTGTAGCACGCCACGCTGAAAAGCGTACCAAGCTGAAAGCGATCATTCGCAACATCAACAGTTCGGACGAAGAGCGCCAGGTTGCGCAGGCAAAACTAAACAGTTTGCCTCGCGATGGCAGCCCGACGCGGCAACGCGCCCGGTGTGCGATTACCGGACGTCCGCACGGTGTGTATCGAAAATTTGGCCTCGGCCGCAACAAGCTCCGGGAAGCCGCTATGAATGGCGAAATTCCGGGCCTGACGAAGGCCAGTTGGTAGGCGGAGAACAGAAATGAGTATGACCGATCCGATCGCAGACATGCTGACCCGTATTCGTAACGGCCAGAAAGCCCGCATGGTGAGCGTTAGCATGCCAGCCTCGAAAGCGAAAGAAGCTGTAGCGAAGGTACTGAAAGACGAAGGCTACATCACGAGTTACTCGACCGAAGGTGAAGGTGCAGCAAGCACGCTCAGCGTCGAGCTCAAGTACTTCGATGGTGTGCCGGTAATCGAGCGCATTCAGCGTGCGAGCCGCCCGGGCCTGCGTATTTATCGCGGCAAGCAAGATTTGCCCAAGGTTCTCGGCGGACTTGGCGTGGCCATCGTATCGACGTCGGCAGGTGTGATGTCGGATCGTCAGGCAAGAGAGAAAGGTATTGGAGGGGAAGTTCTCTGCATCGTTTCCTGATGCGTTGAGACTGACCCGGTTGAGACAAAACTATGTCCAGAATTGCAAAAGCACCCGTTGAGTTGCCGCAAGGCACCGAATTCAAGCAGGAAGGCACCGTTGTCACGATTAAGGGCAGCAAGGGCTCTTTGTCGCTTGAGTTGAACTCCGAAGTGGAGCTGAAACAGGAAGAGAATACGATCACGGTGGCGCCGCGTTCGGGCTCGCGATTTGCGACGGCGGTTACGGGTACGACCCGGGCGCTGCTTGCGAACATGGTCCAGGGTGTTACCGAAGGGTTCGAGCGTAAGCTCGAGTTGGTCGGCGTTGGCTATCGTGCGCAGGCTCAGGGTAGCAAGTTGAACCTGACACTCGGTTTTTCACATCCTGTCGTCTACGACGTGCCGGAGGGCATCAGCGTCGAGACGCCGAGCCAGACAGAAGTCGTCATTAAGGGCTCGGACAAGCAGAAGGTTGGTCAGGTAGCGGCAGAAATTCGTCATTTCCGTCCGCCCGAGCCGTACAAAGGAAAAGGTGTTCGCTATTCCGATGAGCGTGTACAGCTCAAGGAAGCGAAGAAGAAATAGTTTAGCGAGAACATTATGAAGCTCGATAAGAAACAAAATCGTCTGCGCCGCGCTCGCAAAGCTCGTGCAAAGATCTCGGAACTCGAAGTGAATCGCCTCAGCGTTCACCGCACGCCGCGCCATATCTATGCGCAGGTCATCGGTGCTGATGGTGGCACTGTACTGGCGTCGGCATCGACGCTGGAAAAAGAAGTACGCAAGGGCGTCAAGTGCGGCGGCAATATTGAAGCTGCAGCAATCATTGGCGCACGGATTGCCGAGAAGGCAAAGGCTGCCGGAATCGACACGGTCGCGTTCGATCGTTCGGGCTTCCGCTATCACGGTCGCGTTCAGGCTCTTGCGGACGCGGCGCGCGAAGCGGGACTCAAGTTTTAAGGGAAAGGTGCGGTAAACCACAATGGCAAGAAACGAACAGACACAGTCGGGCGATGACCTCATCGAAAAACTCGTAACGGTTAATCGCGTTGCGAAGGTTGTAAAAGGTGGTCGTCAATTTGGTTTTACGGCGTTGACCGTTGTTGGTGATGGCCAGGGGCAGGTCGGCTTCGGATATGGCAAGGCGCGTGAAGTGCCGATCGCCATTCAGAAGGCAATGCAGGCAGCTCGTAAGAACATGATCAACGTCAACCTGAACAACGATACCTTGCAGTACGCGAAGAAGGGCCGTCACGGCGCGACCAACGTATACATGCAGCCGGCTTCTGAAGGTACTGGCGTTATCGCGGGCGGCGCGATGCGTGCTGTGTTTGAGTGCGCTGGTGTTCGCAACGTGCTGGCAAAGAGCTACGGCTCACGCAACCCGATCAACGTCGTGCGCGCCACGATCAGGGCGCTGTCGGAGATTCACTCTCCGCAGGCGATTGCGGCGAAGCGCGGCAAGAAAGTTAAGGAGATCCTGGCCTGATGGCTAAGACAAAAGAACTCAAGGTAACGCTGGTCAAGAGCAAGCATGGGCGACTCAAGAATCACAAAGCCTGTGTTACTGGTCTGGGCCTGCGCAGGATGCATCAGACTGTCACGGTTGCCGATACCCCGGAGAACCGCGGCATGATTAATCGTATCTCTTACCTGCTTTCAGTAGAGGAAGCCTGAAATGCGTTTAAATGAACTGTCGCCCGGCAAGGGTGCGAAAAAAGTTGGCAAGCGCCTTGGGCGCGGCCACTCTGCGGGCCAGGGCAAGACCAGTGGTCGCGGCCAGAAGGGTCAGCATGCTCGCTCTGGCGGTTACCACAAGGTTGGTTTCGAAGGCGGCCAGATGCCGTTGCAGCGCCGTTTGCCGAAAGTTGGATTCAACTCTCGCATGGCCAAGTTGTCAGCTGAACTGCGCTTGCACGAACTGGCGATTCCCGATGCAGACGAGATCACGATTGACGTTTTGAAGGCAGCCAATCTGGTGCCGGCCATCGTTACAAAGGTCAAGGTCATCAAGTCTGGCGAAATTAGCAAGGCGGTGAAGCTCAAGGGCGTCGCTGTTACTAAAGGCGCGCGTGAAGCCATCGAGAAAGCTGGCGGAAGTATCCAGGACTAATTAGACGTGGCAAAGAAACTCCAACAAAATCCGGCAGACATCGCGAAAGCGGCGAGCAAACTGGGCGAACTGAAGGTTCGCATCCTGTTTCTCATCGGCGCGCTGATCGTATTCCGCGCTGGCACCTACATTCCGGTGCCCGGCGTGAATCCCGTGGCGTTGGCTGAATTTTTCGAGCAACAGGCAGGCGGCTTGCTGGGCATGGTCAACCTGTTCTCGGGTGGTGCCCTGTCGCGGTTCGGCATTTTCGCGATGGGCATCATGCCGTACATCTCGTCTTCGATCATTATGCAGATGGCGAGCCATATCTTGCCGAGCTTGCAGCAGCTTAGAAAAGAAGGTGAAGCGGGCCGCCGTCAGATCGTCAAGTACACGCGCTACGGCACAGTTGCACTTGCCAGCTTCCAGTCTGTTGCTGCGGCATCCTGGCTGCAGGGTCAGGCAGGCATCGTTGCAAATCCGGGTCCGGCGTTCCTGATTACGGCCATGATCACGCTGGTCACGGGGACGGTCTTCCTGATGTGGCTGGGTGAGCAGATCACCGAGCGTGGTATCGGCAACGGTATCTCGATGATAATTCTCGCCGGTATCGTCGCAGGCTTGCCTGCTGCAATCGCCGGAACGGCTGGACTTGTGAGAGACGGTGAAATGTCAGCCGTTACAGCAATTCTAATGCTCGTTGGCGCCGTGGCTGCGATCGTGTTCGTTGTCTACATGGAGCGTGCACAACGCCGCATCACTGTGAACTACGCGCGGCGCCAGCAGGGACGCAAGATGTACCAGGCGCAAAGCACGCACCTGCCGTTCAAGATCAACATGTCCGGTGTAATTCCGCCGATTTTTGCCTCGAGTATCCTGATGTTCCCGGCGACGATCGCGAGCTTCTTTGGCGGCCAGTCAGCGGAGCCGAACGCCCTGCAAAGTGCGCTCCAGACCATTGGCGCAAACCTCGGTCCGGGCCAGCCGATTTACGTGCTGTTGTACGCGTCCATGATTATTTTCTTCTGCTTCTTCTACACCGCGCTGATGTTCAACTCGAAAGACACGGCGGATAACCTGAAGCGATCGGGTGCATTCGTGCCGGGCATACGTCCTGGTGCGCATACGGCTGAATATATTGACAAAGTACTGACGCGACTGACGTTCTGGGGGGCGATCTATATTGCTGGAGTATGTCTACTCCCAGAGTTGGTAAGAATGTTCTATCCCAGCATGCCGTTCAGCTTTGGCGGTACGTCATTACTTATTCTCGTCGTCGTAACGATGGACTTCATGTCGCAGATGCAGGCGCATGCAATGAGCCATCAGTACGACGGCATGATGCAGAAAGCGAATCTGCGCAATTACGGCAGAGGCGGACAGGTACGCTGATTCGATCAGCGCCAGGAGTGATCTCATGAAAGTAAGAGCATCAGTTAAGAAAATCTGCAGGAACTGCAAGATCATTCGTCGCAATGGTGTTGTGCGGGTTATCTGCAAAGACGCCCGGCACAAGCAGCGCCAGGGCTAGTCGAACGAAAGCAGTTAGATAAGGGCGTAGGACGACTTACAAAGCCCAAACTTGGGGAAATATAAGTGGCACGTATAGCAGGAATAAACATACCGCTGAACAAGCACATCGTGATCGCATTGACGTCGATCTACGGTATTGGCGACACGCGCGCGCAACAGATTTGCGCTGCGGCCAACGTTGATCCCTCGACACCAGTCAAGGATCTCGCTGAGCCAGAAGTCGCCAAGCTTCGTACGGCTGTCGACAGCTTCGAGGTCGAGGGTGACCTTCGTCGCGAAATCTCAATGAATATTAAGCGTCTGATGGACCTCGGTTGCTACCGTGGCATTCGTCACAGACGTGGTCTGCCGCTGCGCGGCCAACGCACACGCACTAATGCGCGGACGCGGAAGGGTCCGCGGAGACCAATCAAGAGATAAGGATTTTCGAATCACTTTGCTACGTGCACAACGTCTACAACGTGCACGAGTAGAGGCCAATATACTCAACGAGCATTATTAGATATGGCAGAACCCAAGAAAAAGAAGGTCAAAAAGCATGTGGTCGACGCGATCGCCCACATCCATGCGTCCTTCAACAACACAATCATCACGATTACCGATCGTCAGGGTAACGCCCTGTCGTGGGCAACCGCAGGTGGCTGTGGTTTCCGCGGCTCGCGTAAATCAACGCCGTTTGCGGCGCAGGTGGCTTCTGAGAAGGCCGGCCGGACAGCGCTCGATTTCGGCGTCAAGAACCTGGACGTGCGTGTTCGTGGGCCAGGACCGGGACGCGAGTCCGCGGTGCGTGCCCTGAACGCCCTCGGTTTTCGTATTCAAAACATCGAGGATGTCACACCGATTCCTCACAATGGCTGTCGCCCGCCGAAGAAGCGCCGGGTATAGAGGCTTACAAATGGCAAGATATTTAGGACCAAAGTGCAAACTGTCCCGCCGCGAAGGCACGGATCTGTTTCTTAAGAGTGGCGTAAGGCCGCTCGAGTCGAAGTGCAAGCTCGAGGTGCCGCCGGGTGGCGCACCGCAGCGTCGTCCGCGTCTGTCGGACTACGGCTTGCAGCTGCGCGAGAAGCAAAAGCTACGTCGCATGTACGGAGTGCTGGAGCGTCAGTTCCGCAACTACTACAAGCGCGCGGCGCAGTTGAAGGGGTCCACGGGTGAAAACCTGCTGCGGCTTCTCGAGGGACGTCTGGACAATGTCGTTTATCGGATGGGCTTTGCAGCTACACGTGCCGAGGCACGTCAGCTGGTCAGCCACAAGAGCATCGAAGTAAACGGCAAAGTCGTGAACATTCCGTCTGCCCAGATGAAGGCAGGCGATGCAATAGGAATTCGTGAAAAGGCTCGTAAACAACTTCGTATCCAGAATGCGATCGAGATTGCTGGCCAGGTCGGCCTGCCCGAGTGGGTAGACGTCGACGCGAAAAAAATGGCGGGCGTTTTCAAGTCGTTGCCGGATCGGGAAGACATTCTCCCGGACATCAACGAAAATCTCGTCGTCGAGCTGTACTCCAAGTAGTCAGGAAGGTATCTACCCATGCAGGAATCTGTACATGAATTTCTGAAGCCGCGCGTCGTAAAAGTAACGCCGGTTAATGATCTGTTGGCCAAAGTGGTCATCGAACCATTCGAGCGTGGCTTCGGCCACACACTGGGCAATGCGCTGCGTCGCATTCTGCTGTCCTCAATGCCCGGCGCTGCAATCACCGAGGCGGAGATCGAGGGCGTTCTGCACGAATACACGAGCATCGAGGGCGTGCAGGAAGACGTCGTCGAGATTCTGTTGAATCTGAAGCAGGTCGCTGTACGCATGCATACGCGCGACACCGCCGAGCTGCGTATATCCAAGAAAGGACCGGGTCCCGTAACAGGCGCCGACATCCAGCTGGATCACGACGTCGAGATCATGAATCCCGAACTCGTTATTGCCAACCTGACACAGGTCGGCGAGCTCAACATGATCCTCAAGGTCGAGCGCGGTCGCGGCTACCGTCC
>CALZHX010000252.1 GCA_945787435.1 uncultured Woeseiaceae bacterium | reverse complement strand
TGACTGACGATTCGGAACGGCTGCAATCTAGTCGGTCTTATCCCTCAGCCGGCCTCATTAGTGCCAGAATCTAAGAACTCATCAATGAATGCCTGCCAGGTCCCTTCGGGCACCCAGATCGAGTTGAGATCCTTGCGTGCCTCTGCTTCCGGCACGCCGCCTTCGGTCACCCTGTACAAGTAAGTCATTGCAGATGCACGGTAGTTCGCCTGGCACTGAACGAGAATACTTTCATCCTCGTTCGCCGCCATCAACTCTCTAAAGACCTCGAAATCTTTGAGTTTTGGCTCGGCCCAGACTACCGGGACGTTGATCCAGCGAATGCCGACGGCTGCGAGGAGTTTCTCCTGGCCTGCGGGTGGCTTATCTCGAAGATCGATTACAAGGGAAACGCCCTGCTTCGCAAGCTCATTGACTCCCGCACCGGCAAAATGCCCGCCAGTCGCGAGCCGCTGATCGATGCGGTGAAAATTCATTGCGGGACCTTGGTGCGCCGAATCTGGATCGTGCTGTGCGCCGGCAGGACTGGCAAAGCTCAGCCCGAGTGACAAGAGACCTGCAAGTAAGGGGATCGGGGTTCGGGACATCATCGTGGTCTCCGGCAAATATGGACGTACATTACGCTGCCACCCAGCTATTGCATAGATCTTGGCCAATTATCTGCTCAGGTACTACTATTCATGGCTATGACGAAGAAAAACAAAATTCGGGCGCTGCTGAAAAGCATCGAGACGGGTGATCCAGGGCCGGTCGCTGTGGTCAATGAAGCGAGGTACATTCAGCACAACCCTCAGACCCACGAAGGCAGCGAGGGCCTAACAGCTCTCTTTAAGCGGCTGTCCGATACCGCACCCAGAGTGAATATCGTGCGCGCCTTTGAGGATGCGGATTTTGTATTCGCACATACCGAGTACGATTTTGCGAGCCGCAAGATCGGATTCGAGATCTTCAGATTCGAAGATGGACAGGCAGTGGAGCACTGGGACAATATCCAGGAAAGACACGAACCAAATTTATCTGGCCGTATCATGGTGGATGGGCCGACCGAGGCGGTTGACCTCGAACAGACGGAACGCAACCGCGCCTTAGTCCGATCTTTCGTTGACCTCGTGCTCATCGATGGGCAACTCGATCGCCTTACGGATTTCGTCGATGCGGACACCTTCGCCGAGCACAATCCACGGTTGGGAGATGGCGTGACCGTGCTCCAATCCGCATTGAAAGTTGAAGATGAGAACCACAAACGCATCGACTACCAGCGCATCCATCGTGTTCTCGCAGAGGGGAGCTTTGTTCTATGTGTCAGCGAGGGCAACTACCGCGGCGCCCATTCTGCCTTCTATGATCTGTTTCGACTCGCGAATGGCAAAATAGTAGAGCATTGGGATACGACCGAAAAAATCGCACCACGCAGCGAGTGGAAAAACGATAACGGCAAGTTTTAAAGGCGAACCCGCCAGGCTGCGGCTGCCTGACTTCGAGGGCGCCAGTAAACCTGTGCTAGGCTCGCTCCGGCTAATAACAAAAAGGAAAGTCGGTTGACGAACCATACGGAGCAACGGTTTTCATCGCGCTTGGGATTACTTCTGTGTGTACTCGGCATTGCGGTTGGTACGGGCAACATCTGGCGCTTTCCGCGTATTGCCGCCCAGAACGCCGGTGACGACGGTGCCGGCGCGTTTCTTGTCGCATGGCTCGTGTTTCTGTTCGTCTGGAGTGTGCCTTTGATCATTGCGGAGTACGCTCTCGGACGCAAAGGTCGTATGGGCGTTGTCGGTACATTCGCAAAAATCGCCGGAGAAAAATTCGCCTGGATGGGTGCATTTGTCGGCTTTGTTGCAACGGCCATAATGTTTTACTACTCCGTAGTGGCCGGCTGGTGCGTCTACTACCTGATCAAGATGACAATTGAGCCCCTGCCCCTCAGCGCCGAGGCAGCACAAGGCATCTGGGACGGGTTCCAGGGCGGTGGTTTCCCGGTTTTGTTTCATGCGCTTGCCATGGGTCTTGGCGCCGTTGTCGTCTGGAACGGAATTCGATCGATCGAGCGCGCAAACCACGTGCTCATTCCAGCCCTGCTGCTAATCGTAGTCATTTCGTTGTTCCGTACGTTGAGTCTCGACGGGGCGTCCGAGGGCATTAAGTTCTTGTTTACCCCCGACTGGGCCACGCTCTTGAAACCGAAGATCTGGCTCGAGGCACTGACACAAAATGCCTGGGACACGGGTGCTGGCTGGGGCCTTATTCTGACCTACGGTGCCTACATGCAACGCCGCCATGGGGTCGTTAAGAATGCGGTCATCACCGGTGTCGGAAACAACACAGTTTCACTGCTGGCAGCGGTCGTCATATTCGGCACAGTGTTTGCAATTCTCGGCGCCGAAATGAGCAAGGCCGAGGTGCTTGACGTCATGAAGACGAGCGGACCGGCAGCCACGGGGCTGACGTTTATCTGGATGCCGCAACTGTTCGCAAAGATGCCGGCCGGCAATGTATTCGCCATCCTGTTTTTCCTCGGGCTGGCGTTTGCCGCCTTCAGTTCTCTCATTGCAATGATCGAACTGAGCACCCGAATTCTCGTCGATTTCGGCGTCGCGCGGCGCCAGGCCATGCTCGGCGTCTGCATCACTGGATTCACGTTGGGCATACCGTCGGCAATCAACCTCGAGTTCTTTGCGAACCAGGACTTCGTCTGGGGAGTCGCGCTGATGATATCCGGCGCATTCATCGCTTTCGCCGTCATACGCCATGGCGCTTCGCGTTTCCGAACGGAAAGTATCGACAACCAGGACCACGACTGGAACGCCGGGCGTCTGTGGGATACCGCCATTCGTTTCGCGATTCCGTCACTTGCCGTTGTACTGCTTGGCTGGTGGCTCTACCAGGCAGCCAGCGTCTACTCTCCAGACCGCTGGTTCGACCCGTTCGATCCCTTCAGTGTTATGACGTGCCTCGCGCAATGGGGCATCGTTCTCGCTGTATTTATCCTGCTCAATCGGTGGATGGCCCGGCGGACCCTTGGGCCTGACACCACGAAAACTAATCCAGAAGGTACTGCTCGTTCAAATACGTAAGCTTGTAGGTGGTCATGGTGTGGTCTTAGTCTAGTCTGAGTGTAACCTTTTGAGAATAGTGGTGGCGCGCAAGTCAGAAGCTCCGGCAACGGATTGGTGC
>CALZHX010000251.1 GCA_945787435.1 uncultured Woeseiaceae bacterium | reverse complement strand
GACTGGTCATGGGTAGCCCAACACGCTTCGGCAACATGGACGCATCCTTGAAGTATTTTATCGACGGCACTGTGAACGAGTGGTTCACGGCGGCTGCCGTGGGCAAGCCGTTCGGCGTATTCACTTCGAGCTCAAGTTTGCACGGAGGTCAGGAGACCACGCTGCTCTCGATGGCAACGCCACTCATCCACCACGGCATGCTGTATGTCGGGATTCCCTGGACCGAAGAGGCGTTGTCAAAGACCACGACCGGTGGTACGCCGTACGGTGCCAGCCACGTCAGCTGGGGGCGCGACGCCGACGAACTGTCTGACGATGAAAAATCACTGGCGCGTGCGCTGGGCGGGCGTGTGGCGGAGATTGCCCGAAAACTAGCCTAGAACTTCTTTAACGAACGGAATCGTCAGGCGCCTCTGGGCACGCAATGCTTCACTATCCAGCTTGGCGAGAAGCTCGTTAAGACTTGCCATGTCACGCCGGCTGCGGCTGAGCAGGTAGCGCGCGGTTTCGCCGGGCAGATCGAGTCCGCGGAGCCGTGCACGTAACTGCATAGCCTGAACGCGTTCATCGTCACTCAAGGGCTGCACGTAAAACGTCGCGAGCCTGGCGAGACGGCTCTGTAGATCCGGCAATTCAATGGGACATTCGCGCGGCGACATTGCGGCTGACACCACAAGGGAGCGTTCCGCATCGAGCACTTCATTGCACAGCGCAAATAGTGCCTCTTCCCAGGCCGAATCTCCGGCGACCGCATCGATATCATCAATACAGATGAGTTCCCGGGTCGCCAGACCGTCGAGAATTCCGGGGTCACCCTGCGCGAGCATTCTGAGCGGAATGTACACCGACTGGTCACCGGCCTTTTCGCACGCAGCCTGTAACAGGTGTGTTTTGCCGGTCGCCGCGGCGCCCCAGATCCAATAGCCCTGACCTCCCATGTCATCAGCAAGTCCGGCGAGAGTGGCGACGAGCGTCTCGTTTCCCACATTGAGATAGCTCTCGAACACGGCGTGATCCGCGAGGCGCAGCGGCAGGGCCATCTGAGTCACCAGTGCTTTCTCCCGAGCCTACGACTTGCCGACGAGTTCTTCGCTGATCTCTTCAGCCAAATCGTCATCAAGCTTCTCAACGACTTCAGGGTGATCCTTGAGATAACGGCCGTAGGCAAACCGAACCAGGACCGAGAGTACGGCGGCCGCCGGCAGCGCCAGGAGGATGCCGAAGAACCCGAACAACTGTCCGCCCGCGGCAATTGCAAAGATGATCAGGACGGGATGCAGGCCGATACGATCGCCAACGAGCTTCGGCGTCAGCAGGGACCCTTCGAGTACCTGTGCAATCGAGAAAGTCGCGACGACACCGACGAGTTTCCAAAGAGGCGCAGGTTCCAGGGCGACAGTAAGCGAGGCAAGAACGATTCCAAAAACGAAGCCCAGGTAGGGCACAAACCTGACGAGCCCCGATACCACTCCGATTGCAATCGCAAACTCGAGCCCGACAATGCCGAGGCCGACCGAGTAGATCAGTGACAAGGCCAGCATGACGAGCAACTGTCCGCGCAGGAAGGCACCCAGCATGTCGTCAGTCTCTCTGGCGAGGCCCATTATCGTGTCCTGTTGTCCAGACGGTATCAACGCGGCCAGGTGCGCCATGATCGAGTCCCAGTCACGCAGCAGGTAGAACGTCAAAATAGGTACCAGAAACAGGCTCAGGACGGCTGCAAAGACAACACCTCCCGACTGCGTGACACCCACAACCACCTTTGTTCCCCAGCTCCCGGCCATATCACCGTAGCGTGCGACAAACGCACCGAGGCCAACGTCCTCGCCAATCTCCAGGTCGAGTATTTCCGCAAGGTTCGGCAGCCACACCTGTTCGAACTGACGCACGATTTCCGGCAGCGCATCGAGCAACGCGCCAACCTGCGTGCGGATCAGTGGCCCGACAAGCAGCACCAGCAAGCCGAGCATCAGGAACGTGAGGACGAAGACGGCGACCACCGCGAGCGTGCGTGGCAACCGGAGCCGCTGCAGCCGATCCGCCAGCGGATCGCCAATGTAGGCCAGCAGTGCCGCGGCGACAAATGGCGTCAATACCGGCGCCAAAAGGTACAACAACCACCCGATCAGCGCGATCGCGATGAGCCAGTTCATGCGCAGGCTGGAGTTCATCGGTCAGCCCTGCGACCGGGCGCTGCGAATCCAGTTGGACACATAGTCGTAGCCGCTGATCACCACGGTAACGAGCACGGCCGCGCCAAGCACTGTAATCGTGATGTCGTCGGGCCAGCCGAATCCGGCTTTCGACATGACAGCAATCAGGAACGCAAACTCCAGTCCGGTATTGAGCTTGCTGATAACGGTCGGGTCGCCCTCCAGGCGACGTACAAGATAGTGATACATGAACGAGCCGGCGACGATGAGGACGTCGCGCAGGATCACGATGACCGCAAGCCAGACTGGAATCTGCCCGAGGAAGGCGAGCGTGCCAAACGACCAGGCCACGAGCAACTTGTCGCCTGCCGGGTCCAGGAATGCTCCAAGGCGTGTATTCCAATCATATTTCTTCGCGATGTAGCCATCGAGTCCGTCTGACAGGCTGGCGATTACAAAAAGCGCCAACGCCCAGCCAAACTCACCGTAAACGAACAAGAGGATAATTGGCGCGATCAGGAAGATCCGCATCAAAGAAATGGCGTTTGGTATCCAGCTAAAGTCCATTGCGTCGTGTTCTTCTTAAGGGCTGTAGAAAAATTCCAGGGTCTGCTCGTAAGGATCGAAACCGATCCTGTCTCCCTCGAATCCATTTTGTTCGATTAGACCACTAAATCGCAATGCTCTGCGCAAACGATCAGTTCCACCGATCGCCGCGACGCGAAAGCGAATACGGTCGCCTTCAACCTCGGCAATCGAAAACTGTTCGATAACAGTCATCCCAGCCAACAGATTCTGCACGGCGCCAAACGCTTCCACCGACTCGATTCCGGTGATCGTCACATCGACCGTCTCGAGGGCCGCGCTGCCACTAATCGCAAACTCAGAGGCCAGCAGGTCAGCCACCTGGCTGATGACGAGCTCTGGTTCACCATTCCAGGTCCGTTCTTCACCACCAAAGTAAAAACTCCACCGGTTGCGTTGACTCGACGCAGGTCGAACACGGCCAACGAGTATTGTATCGGCCTCATAGCGCTCCGATGCGGCAATCAGCGCGTCGTCAAATCCACCCCAGATGTCGCTGAAGCTCAGATTCTGCAGGTCAATTGTGTCGAGAAGCGGGAACGCAACCGGCAGGCCGCGCCGTTCGGCGATATCGAGAACCCGTTGCCGAAGCAACCGGTTTCGATCGATCGATCGCGCTTCATCGCGACTACGCACCGGGCTGTCCGCCGCAATAATCTCACGCTTACCCTGCCCCCAATCGACGGCAAGCCAGATCAGGGTCAGCGGTCGGTCACTGCCCCACACAGTCTGGCCGGCCTGGCGCAGTGTGTTCTGAATTGCATCGCCGTCGAACGAGACCCACAACGTGTCATCCGCCCCCGGCCGGAATTGCACAACATAGGACGCGGGATTGGGAAATAGCAGCTCTACCATTTCGACGTCCGAGCTCAGTTCCGAGCCCGAAACGCGCAACAGCACGTCAGCCAGCGCCAATTTATAGGCGTGCGCCCGCGGATCATTCTCCTCCTGGTCGAGGGGAACCTGCGCTGAGTACAGCGAAACGACTTCTGCCGCCCAAACTGGTGATGCGACGAATGCCAAAACCAGCACCGTCCAACGTAATTTCAACAAGGGTGGTTTCCCCGTGGATGCCCAAGCACTATTATATCGCCGATGAAGCCTCTGACCTACAAGGACGCCGGAGTTGATATCGACGCCGGCAACGATCTCGTCGATCGTATCAAACCGCTCGTCAAACGCACACAAAGGCCAGAAGTCCTCGCAGGCCTTGGCGGCTTTGGCGGTCTCTTTGCGCTGCCGCCTGGCCGCTACCGGGAACCCGTCCTGGTATCCGGTACCGACGGTGTCGGCACGAAGCTGATGCTGGCGCATCAATTGAACCAGCACGACACGATTGGCATCGATCTCGTCGCCATGTGTGTGAACGATGTGCTCGTTCAGGGCGCGGAACCGTTGTTTTTCCTCGATTACTTTGCCTGCGGGCGGCTTGACGTCGAGGTTGCGACCAGCGTGGTCGCGGGAATTGCCGAAGGATGTCACCAGGCTGGCGCCGCCCTGATCGGTGGCGAAACGGCGGAAATGCCGGATATGTATCCGGACGGTGAATACGACCTTGCAGGATTTTGTGTCGGCGCCGTTGAGCGCGAAGATATGATCGATGGTCAGTCCATCTGCGCAGGTGATGCATTGATTGGAATCGCATCGAGCGGCCCACACTCAAACGGTTACTCGCTGATTCGAAAAGTGCTCGAAATCGCCGGCGATGCGCAAATTGCTGGTCGACCGGCCCGGGAGGCGCTGCTCGCGCCGACGCGCATCTACGTCAAGTCTGTCCTCGCGTTGATGCAGAAAGTTCCGATCAAAGGGCTGTCTCACATCACCGGTGGCGGCATCAGCGAGAACCTGCCGCGGGTATATCCTGCCGATGTTCATGCTGTTGTGGAACGTTCGAGCTGGCAACAGGGCGCAGTATTCGACTGGCTCGCCCAATACGGCAACATCGCCGACGAGGAAATGCTGCGCACGTTTAACTGTGGTGTCGGCATGGTTGTCGTCGTCGATAACAAGGATGTGGATACTGCGTTATCAACGCTCCTGGCGCTCGGTGAAAACGCATGGCAACTCGGGCGAATTGACCGGGGCGACGGCCCGGTCGAATTCCATTGAGCAAGTCACATTGCAGGACTGCGGTCCTGATCTCGGGATCGGGTAGCAACCTTCAGTCATTCATCGACAAAGCGGCACGAGGCGAGATTGATCTCGAACTCAGTGTTGTCTTCAGCAACAAACCTGATGCCTATGGCCTGACTCGAGCGGACACTGCTGGAATTGCGACCGAGTGCCTGGAACATCGCAATTATGCTGACAGGGAGGCCTTCGACTGCGCAGTTGCCGAAGTTCTTGACGCTTACAAGCCAGACCTTATCGTGCTCGCCGGATTCATGCGCATCCTCAGCCCCTGGTTTGTACAACATTACGAAGGGCAGATCCTGAACATTCACCCTGCGTTGTTACCGGCATACCCGGGGCTGGACACCCACCAGAGAGTGCTCGATGCGGGGGAAGAATGGCACGGCAGCACGGTGCACTTTGTGACCGAGGAACTCGACGGTGGCCCACGCATATTGCAGGGGCGGCTGGCTGTGAATCCCGACGAGACCGCCGACGAGCTTTGCGCACGTGTTCAGGCGGTGGAACATCAGATATACCCGGAAGCTGCTAGCTGGTTTGGCCGGGGCCGCCTGCAATTCCGGGACGGGCACATTCTGTTCGACGGCAAACCTCTCAACGAACCTGTCCTCAAGGACTACGCCTAGGCTTTGGGCAGTGTAACCCCGGTCTGGCCCTGGTACTTGCCGCCGCGATCCTTGTAGGAGGTTTCGCACTCCTCGTCGGATTCGAGGAACAGCATTTGCGCCACACCTTCATTCGCGTAGATCTTTGCAGGCAACGTCGTCGTGTTGGAAAACTCGAGCGTCACGTGGCCCTCCCACTCGGGTTCGAGTGGCGTGACATTGACGATGATGCCGCAGCGCGCGTAGGTGGACTTGCCGAGGCAAATCGTAAGTACATTGCGGGGAATCCGGAAGTATTCGACCGTGCGGGCAAGGGCAAAACTGTTCGGCGGAATCACACAGACATCGCCCGTCATGTCGACGAAACTGGAATCATCAAAGCCTTTCGGATCGACAATTGCCGAATTGATGTTCGTGAATATCTTGAATTCTTCGGAACAACGCACGTCGTAGCCATAACTCGACGTGCCATAGGACACGATACGATCATCTCCGTTGTGGCGAACCTGGCCGGGCTCGAATGGCTCGATCATGCCGTGCTCACTTGCCATCCTGCGAATCCAGCGATCGGACTTGATACTCATCAACTGTCCTCGATCACGATCTTTGGAAACTTGCTGCTGTAGTCGCGACCCTGAACGGCCTGCGCAGCCGCCATCCGTTGTGCCGCATTTCGATATGCCGCTGCCGCGGCAGAATCCGGCGCCGCAACAACGGTCGGATTACCGCTGTCTGTCTGCTCACGAATTGACGCGTCGAGTGGCAATTGGCCGAGCAGCTCGACGTCAAAGTCCTGCGCCATTTGCTCGCCGCCTCCGGAGCCGAAGATGGGCTCCTCATGGCCACAGTTCGAGCACACATGCGTGCTCATGTTCTCGATAATGCCGAGCACCGGAACAGCAACTTTGTTAAACATGGCAAGGCCTTTTCGGGCATCGAG
The DNA here is from genome assembly GCA_945787435.1 of uncultured Woeseiaceae bacterium. GTDB lineage: Bacteria > Pseudomonadota > Gammaproteobacteria > Steroidobacterales > Woeseiaceae > UBA1847. The sequence continues at coordinate 3,162 of CALZHX010000251.1, read as the reverse complement.
CGTCGCGATGTTCTGCGGCGTCGTAACGATGACCGCACCGCTGACGGGTACCTGTTGTGACAGCGTCAGCTGGATATCGCCTGTTCCAGGCGGCATATCGATAATCAGGTAGTCCAGGTCCTGCCAGGTCGTCTGGTGCAGTAGCTGCTGCAATGCAGATGTGACCATCGGTCCACGCCAGATCATGGGCTGGTCAGCGTCGACGAGGAATCCGATCGACATGACCTGGATCCCGTGCGCCTCCATCGGCCGCATCGTCTTGCCATCCTCACTTTGCGGCTGCTGGCCGGCAAGTCCAACCATTTGCGGCTGGCTCGGGCCGTAGATATCGGCATCGAGCAGACCCACTGACGCGCCGTCGGCGGCAAGCGCCAACGCCAGGTTGACCGACACAGTCGATTTGCCAACACCACCCTTGCCGGAGGCCACGGCGATGATATTGCGCACACCCGGCATAGGCTTCAGATTGCGTTGCACCCCGTGGGCCACAATGCGAGTCTCGAGATCGACATTGACGTCGTCGATTCCGCTTTCGCCACGAATTGCGTCCGTTATGAATGCGCGATACTCGTCGTGACGGCTCGCTGCCGGAAAACCGAGTTCGATTTGCACGCGAATCGCCGATTTGTCGCTGTCTACATCGGCTTTTTGGGCGACTTCGCCGATCGTTCGGCCAAGCCCCGGTAATTCAAGGGAATTTAGGAATTTGTTCACATTAGAATCTGCTGACGGCGTCACATTTCCGCCCTCGGTATTAGGTAAAATTAAGTCCACGCGCCTTGTGACAGAGGCTCGTGGGCGCACATTGTAACGAAGCTACAGCGGGAGCCAAGCATTGGTTTTCAAGGGTTTGCGCGACAATGTGCGCAAGGCGATGTGGTATAAAGCTGCATCTGGGATTTTTGGGGCAGTGTCGGCGTTTCAGGAGCGCCCGCACCGAGTTCCTTTTGAGCAAAAAAGCAGAACGACGATTGACTGTTCATAGCAAACGCGCACACATTTCAAAGGCAGGGATGCCTGTGACGGGCAATTCCGGCAATGGTGTGCACACATGAGTCTGCTCGGAGGATTCCGCGCCGACCAGCTGGTGAATCAGCTCGTCGCTGAACAAAAGCCGGATTCCCCTGCGGCGAAACGCCTGGTTGATCGCATCAAGAAAATCGGACCCAAGGTCATTCCCAAAGCCATAGATGCGCTCGCACTTTCCGACAAATCTCACACGATGGTGTTTGTCGACATCTTGTCGAGCCTGGTGGACGACAAGTCACTGGATCTCTACAAGGAAGGCCTGGCCGACGGCAACGAGCGCGTCGTTTCCGGCACGTCCTGGGCACTTTCCAGCAGCACCAGTTACGACGCCAACGACCTACTCCCTTTTTTCGACGATCCAGAGGTCTCCAAGCCGGCCCTGATCGAAATCCTGCGTGTCCACAAGCAAGACCTCAGGGTTCACGAGTTGTTGCAGCGCGCTTACGAATCCGATCCAAAGGAATCAGCTGCACTCTTCAAGATCATAGAGGACACGATTCGACCTGAAATGGTGCCAGACCTGATCTCCCGCCTTGGCGGCCGCGACCCTGTCATCAAGGTTCACATTATCCACCTCATCACGAAGTTTGACCGCCCGGAGGTCAATCAAGCCCTCGAAATGCAACTTCGCGATCCCAACAAGATGGTGCGTAGCGCCGCCTTGTCGGCGCTTGCCACTCGCGGCGACGCCGTAAACATTGCCTCCGTCAGTAGATTGCTACAAGACCCTGATATCGATGTGCAGAACAAGGCCGTCGATATGATGATCCAGCTCAACCATCCCGACACCGTCAAGTACCTGACCGATGCACTCAAGGACGAGTCAGAGTATGCGCGCCGCTCCGCTGTCGAGGTCCTGAATGAACTCGGCAGCAAGGACTCCGTCAAGGAGTTGTTCAACGTCCTCAAAGACGACGACTGGTGGGTTCGCTCACGTGCCGGCGATGCGCTCGCTGAGATTGGTGGCCCGAAGGTTGTCGCCTCTGTAGTGCAGCTGATCCAGGACGAGGACGAAGAGATTCGCCGCACAGCGATCGAAATTCTGAATGCCACCAAGGACGAAAGCGCTGTCGACCACCTGATCCAGGCAACGCACGATTCCGACTGGTGGGTGCGCGAACGCGCTGTTGATGCGCTATCGAAGATCGGCAGTCCGAAGGCATTGCCGCGACTGGAAGAGATGCTCGGCGAAAACCCTAAAACCGACACTGTCATCATTCGGGCGCTCGCGAAAATCGGCAGCCAGAAACACATCACGCAGATCGTACCGTTGCTGAACAGCCCGGAACGCGACGTACAGGTTGAGGCAATAAAGGCCTTGTCGCATCTCGCTGATGAATCGCAAGCCGACAAGATCCGTAGCGTCCTGCAGAAAATCAAGCAAGCCGATGAGCCGACCATCATCAACAGTGCCGACAAAGCGCTCAAAGAGCTCGACGCCCGTTTCTCGGCAACTGTCCTCGCCGAAAATGTGCGTGCCAAGAAAATCGGCGCGCACACCAAGACCATGTTGCTCGACGATGAAGATCTATCGAAACTGCTCGACGAGCAGGCAAAAGCCCGGTCGGCGGCCGCGCCTATCGAAGCTGAGCCGGACGCACCGGCATCCGCACCCGCCGCGAATGCGCCAATGGGCCTCGATATTTCCAAGCTCAATCCGGGCGATGTCATCGAGGGTCGTTACAAATACATCGAGAAGATCGGCAAGGGTGCATTCGGCACCGTGCTGTTGATGCATGACGAAGTCGTCGACGAGCAGCTGATTCTCAAATTCTTGAACCCGAACGTTTCATCAGACGAAGAGATGATGAAACGCTTCGTCCACGAGTTACGCTATTCGCGCAAGATTACGCATCGCAATATCATTCGAATTTATGATTTCCTGAATCTGCAGGGTTCCTACGCCATTTCGATGGAGTATTTCCCGTCGCACACACTGAGCGGCGAAATCCCGGATGCCAAACCGATGGACATCGAGAAGGCGCTCAAATACTCACGGGATATGGCCACCGGTATGGCCGTGGCTCACCTGGCCGGCGTTATCCATCGCGACCTCAAGCCAGCAAACGTGCTCGTCAATGAAGATGGCCTTCTGAAGATCGTGGACTTCGGCGTTGCGGCGGCGGCTTCGAG
>CALZHX010000250.1 GCA_945787435.1 uncultured Woeseiaceae bacterium | reverse complement strand
GAGGAGTATATTCGGCCACTGTTCCAGACAATTGGACACCTTGCGAAAAGCGACGGTCGCGTCAGTGAGCAGGAAATTCGAGCGACGCGGACCGTCATGCACCGCATCGGGCTGGGTCCGGGCCAGGTGCGCAACGCCATCGGCTGGTTTGATGAAGGCAAGCGCGCCGCGTTTCCAATGAAGCAAACGGTGCGCCACCTGCGGCGCCTCGCCGCCCGACGCCCCGAGTTACGCCAACTATTCGTGCGGCTCGTACTCGAGGTCGTGCTCGCGAAAGATCGCATGAGCCAAAAGGAACGTGCGCTGATCTGGACGATATGTAACGAGTTCGACATTGGGCGCGTCGAGCTGGCGCAGCTCGAGGCGATGATTCGTGCGCAGAAGGGGTTCAAGCACTCACCTGCAGGTGACGCGGACGCGCAGCGTGTCAATAACGCCTACGCAACGCTGGGTATCGACCAGTCCGCAACAAACGAAGAGGTGATCAAAGCCTACAGGCGCGCCATGAATAAGAGCCATCCTGACAAGATCGCATCCAACAACCCGGACGATAAGGCTATTGCGGCCGCTGAAAAACGCACTCGCGAGGTGCGGACCGCTTATGAGATGCTAAAGTCTCGTCGTTCCATTCGCTAGCAAGGAAACAACAGTGACACCACTAATCGCCCCTTCGATACTTTCCGCTGATTTTGCTCGCCTGGGTGAGGATGTTCGTGCTGTGCTGGATGCCGGTGCTGATATCGTGCATTTTGACGTCATGGATAATCATTTTGTGCCCAATCTGACGATCGGACCGTTGATTTGCGAGGCGCTGCGCAAGCATGGCATCGAAGCGCCCATCGACGTGCACTTGATGGTCGAGCCTGTGGACCGGATCATCCCGGACTTCGCCAAGGCGGGCGCGAGCTACATCACATTCCACCCCGAGGCGAGCCGGCACATTGACCGCTCGCTGGCGTTGATTCGCGAAGAGGGCTGCAAATCGGGTCTCGTGTTTAACCCGGCGACGCCGCTGCACTACCTGGAGCACGTCATCGACAAGGTCGACATGGTGCTCCTGATGTCAGTGAACCCGGGGTTTGGCGGCCAGAAGTTCATACCCTCGGCTCTCGACAAACTTCGCGAAGCGCGCAAGATCATCGATGACAGCGGCCTCGAGATTCGCCTCGAGATTGATGGGGGCGTCAAAGTCGGCAATATCGGCGAAATTGCGGCGGCCGGCGCCGACACGTTCGTCGCGGGATCCGCCATTTTTGGCAGCGACGACTACGCTGCGACCATCGCCGCCATGAAAGAGGAAATCAACAAAAAGGGGTCAGAGCCCTAGGGCTCTGACCCCTTTTTATTGGGCGGGCTCCTACAAATTACGGTTCGGCCGCGCCCCGTAAACCACAATCGTCTTGCCACTGGCCGTAACGAGACCCTGTTCCTCAAGAACCTTGAGGACGCGTCCGGCCATTTCGCGTGAGCAGCCAACGAGGCGGCTCAATTCCTGGCGACTGACTTTAATCTGCATGCCATCCGGATGGGTCATGGCATCGGGCTCGTTGCAGAGGTCCATGATGGCGTGCGCGACTCGGCCGGTGACGTCGACGAATGCGAGATCACCGAGCTTGCGGTTGGTGCGATCGAGGCGTGTGGCGAGCTGTGTAGCGAGCTCGAACACGAGCCCCGGGCTTTCGCTGGCGATCTGGCGGAAGCGCGGATAGGTCATTTCGGCAATTTCGCACTCGGTCCGTGTCCGGACCCAGGCACTACGTGTGGGTTGCTCGTAGAAGAGGCCCATTTCGCCAAAAAACTGGCCTTTGTTCAGGTAGGCAAGAACCATCTCGTTGCCGTCTTCGTCTTCAATCATAACTTCGACCGAACCATCAACGATGTAATAGAGCACATCGGGCAGGTCGCCCGCGTGGATCATTACAGTCTTGGAAGGGACAGTCCGTACGCGGCAATAGCTCAGAAATCGATTAATCGCCGGCACATCGCTCAAGGTCTTCGCAGTGGTTTGCATTGGTTGGTCCTCAACTCCGGTGCGCCCCTCTTTTAATACAGTTCGCTCGGAAGGGCAAGTTATTGTTCAATCAGGTAATTTCACACTCGGTAAGCAGTGCGTGTCATGACTTTGGCTGTCAGCTTCATGAGACCGCGAATTGGGTCGGGTAACTCGGCAGCACCGGCGTCTTTCGCGTTCTCACCGTGCTCTTCTTCCTCGTCGCGCATCTGTTTGACGATCGCACGGCTCTTGGCGTCGTCGTCCGGCAATTTGTCGAGATGGCTGTCCAGGTGAGCACACACCTGTTTTTCGGTTTCGGCAATAAAACCAAGGCTCCACTTGTCACCGAGCACGCCGCTGGCTGCGCCAATCGCGAACGCGCCGGCGTACCAGACCGGGCTCAGTATGCTTGGAGATTCGTTAAGTTCGTTGAGGCGTTGTTCGCACCACGCCAGGTGGTCAAATTCCTCTTCGGCGGCGCAGTGCATTTGCTCTTCGATATTCGGGTCCCGCGCGACCATGGCATGGCCCTGGTAGAGGGCCTGAGCCGCTATTTCACCGGCATGGTTAACCCGCATCAGGCCGGCCGCATGCGCCTTCTGCTTGTCGTTGAGGTCTGCCTCTCGAACATCAGCCGCAGGATTCGCGCGGGCGGGCCGCCCGGCGGGGGCCACGATCGTTCGAAGCGCGTTGTTGGCTCCGGCCAGAAGACGATCGATTGGCGTTAGATTTCTTTCCCGCATGGACGGGATTATAGCAATAGCCATGCCGCGTGTACTGACGGTATACTCCGCGCCCGATTGAGAATATGGAACCCGAAAAAATGAACTGGCGTAATGTACTCATCCTCTGCCTGCTGGCGTTTGCCACCCCGCTTTTTGCGCAGGAAGAGGAAGCAGCAGAAGAAGAAAGTCCGTGGTCTGGCAGCGTCAACCTCGGCTACCTGGCGACCACCGGTAATACCGAGAGCTCAAGCCTCAATTCGGGTTTCACAATCAATTACAAGCTTGAGCTCTGGGAGCACATGGCGATGGCTGCCGCGATCTACTCGACCGAGAGTAAAGTTACGACGGCTGAGGCCTATGACTTCGGCTGGAAGAGCGCGCGAAACCTGACGGAAAACGACTTCCTGTATGGTCGCCTCGACTGGCGCAAGGACCGCTTTGCCAGCATCGAGACGCAGTTCTCGCAGACCGTTGGCTACGGACGCCGCCTGATCGACAGCGACAAGCATCAGCTTAACGGAGAGCTTGGTGTTGGTGCGCGGCAGTCGGATCTGGCCGATGGCACGGACGAGAGTGACACGATCTACACTGGCCGACTGACTTACAACTGGAATATCAGCGAAACCGCGAGCTTCGGGCAGGCATTCCTGGTCGAGGCGGGCGACAGCAATACGTTTACCGAGTCGGTCACAGACCTCCGGGCGCGCCTGATTGGTGGCCTGGCAATGGTGCTTTCGTACACGGTCAGGAACAACAGCGACGTGCTTCCGGGCTCGGAAAAGACGGACACTCGTGCTGCCTTGTCGCTCGAATATGGGTTCTAGCGATCCTGGCCCAAT
>CALZHX010000249.1 GCA_945787435.1 uncultured Woeseiaceae bacterium | reverse complement strand
TGGCCATCCTTGCGACGATCGAAAAGAACCCGTCGCAATTTGCTGGCAGCCTGTTCAACCGTGCGATCTACGGCGAGGAGAGCCCGCTTGGCATGGTCTGGACGCCGCAGCTGGTTAGTGACTTCTCAGTGGATACCTTGCGCCGATTCCATGCAAATGAGGTCGCGCCCGACAACATGACGGTGTTCATGATTGGCGACATCTCGCTTGACGAGGCCAGGGAATCCGTAGAACGCGCGTTTGGTGGCTGGAAAGCGGGGAGTGCATCTAATCGCAAGCCAGTGGGTGAGGCGCAAGCGCCCGCGGCACGCGTCATTCTTATTGATCGTCCTGGCGCCGTGCAGAGCACCATCATTGCGGGACATGCGATTGATCCGTACGACCCTGATGTCAGCACCGAGCTGACGCTGGTTAATGGGGTTTTCGGCGGCACGTTCGAGTCGCGAATCAACATGAATCTGCGCGAAGACAAATCCTGGTCCTATGGCGCCAGTTCACGCGTTGCAAGAAACACGAGTGGTGATCAGACGTTCTCGGTATCTACGAGCGTGCAAAGCGACAAGACCATGGAAAGCATGCAGGAGATTCTGCGCGAGCTGGAAGAGTACGTGTCGACGCGCCCGGCGACGGCGGATGAGGTTGAACGCATCAAGCTTAACCGCACCCGCTCCTTGCCCGGCTCCTTTTCGAGTAATCGCGGCTTCCTGAGCAGCATTGTCAGCTCCGATGCGTATGGGTTGCCGTTTGACTACGCAGAAGGTACGGCGGAGCGGCTGAATGCGGTCAGCCTCGAGGACGTGAATGAACGCGCGAGGTTGCTAATTCATCCGGATATGCTGACGTGGGTGGTTGTCGGCGATCTTGAACAGATCGAGGAAAAGATACGTTCGTTGAACTACGGTGAAGTCGAGGTCTGGGACGGGTTCGGCAACCGTCAGAGATAGGCGGCTACAAGGTACCGACGCGCGAGCCGCGGGTCGATTTGCCAGTGCTCCCGACGAGCGGTTTCAGGTAGTCGCCCGTAAATGAGTTCTTGTTCGCAGCCACGTCTTCGGGTGTGCCGGTCGCAATAATTTCACCCCCTCCATCACCACCCTCGGGGCCGAGGTCGATAACCCAGTCGGCAGTCTTGATGACATCGAGATTGTGCTCAATGACGACGACTGTGTTGCCTCGATCGCGCAGCCGATGCAACACGCCGAGTAGTTGCTCGATGTCATGAAAGTGCAGGCCGGTTGTTGGTTCGTCGAGAATGTACAGCGTGTTACCCGTGTCCCGCTTGGAAAGTTCTTTCGCGAGCTTGACGCGCTGTGCCTCGCCACCCGATAGGGTTGTCGCATTCTGGCCGAGCCGAACGTACGTCAGACCGACGTCGATCAGTGTATTCAGTTTCTTGGCGACGACCGGCACATTCTGGAAGAACACGGCTGCATCCTCGACGGTCATGTCGAGTACTTCGTGAATGTTCTTGCCCTTGTAACGAATCTCGAGAGTCTCCCGGTTGTAGCGTTTGCCGCGGCAGACGTCGCAAGGCACGTATACGTCGGGCAGGAAGTGCATCTCGACTTTGATAACGCCATCGCCCTGGCAGGCTTCGCAACGACCGCCTTTGACATTGAAGCTGAATCGTCCGGGCATATAGCCGCGGGAACGTGCTTCCTGCGTGCCGGCAAACAGTTCGCGAATTGGCGTGAACAGGCCGCTGTAGGTTGCCGGGTTCGAGCGCGGCGTGCGGCCGATAGGGCTCTGGCTGATGTCGATAACGCGATCGATGAGTTCGAGGCCTAAAATGTCCTTATGCGGCGAGGGGTTACGGCTACTCTTATTGAGGAGATCCGCGACAGCTTTATACAAAGTGTCATTCACCAGTGTCGATTTTCCCGAGCCTGACACACCGGTTACGCAAGTCATGAGACCAGTCGGTATCGATGCATCGACCTCTTTGAGGTTGTTGCCGGTCGCACCGACGATCGTGATTTGCCGCTCCGGGTCGGCTGGAACCCGTTCCTCAGGCACGGCAATACTGCGCTTGCCGGAGAGATACTGCCCCGTGAGCGACTCCGAGCTGTTCTGAACTTCTTCTGGCGTCCCGGCGACCACGACTTGGCCACCATGCACGCCCGCACCCGGACCGAGGTCGACAACATGATCGGCGGCGAGTATTGCTTCTTCGTCGTGCTCGACGACGATGACCGTATTGCCGATATCCCGCAGATGGGTAAGCGTGCCGAGCAGGCGCTTGTTGTCGCGCTGGTGCAAGCCGATCGAGGGTTCATCGAGGATATACATGACGCCGACGAGTCCCGAGCCGATCTGGCTGGCGAGTCGAATGCGTTGTGCCTCGCCGCCCGACAATGTTTCGGCACTGCGGTCTAACGACAGGTAGTCGAGCCCCACGTCGGAGAGAAACCCGAGCCGATCACCGATCTCCTTGACGATTTTGTCGGCGATTGTCGCGCGCCAGCCATCCAGCTTCATGTCTGCGAAAAACCGGACCGCATCGCCAACCGACATGTTCGAAATCTCGGGAATGGCGTGATCGAGAATGAAAACGTGCCGTGCAGAGCGATTCAGGCGCGTACCGGTGCAGTCGGGGCAGGACTGGCTGTTGAGGAACTTCGCGAGTTCCTCGCGCACGGCGCCGGATTCGGTTTCGCGGTAGCGTCTCTCGAGGTTCGGGATGACGCCTTCGAAGCGATGACGTTTCTTGACCTGCATGCCACGCGAGTTTTCGTAATAGAACTCGATCTTCTCGCCGCCACTGCCGAACAACACGATGTCACGCAGCTTTTTCGACAGCTCGTTGAACGGTGTTTCGAGGTCGAATCCGTAATGTGCGGCCAGGCTCTGGATCATCTGGTAGTAGTACGTCGTCTTGCGATCCCAGCCGCGTATCGCGCCGCCGGCCAGAGCAAGTTCTTCGTTGACAACCACACGCTCCGGATCGAAATACTGTTTGACGCCGAGCCCATCGCAACCAGGGCATGCGCCGCTCGGGTTGTTGAATGAAAACAGGCGCGGTTCGAGCTCGGTGAGCGAGTAACCGCAGATATTGCAGGCGAAGCGATCGGAGAAAATCACCTCGTCTTCGTCCGGGTTATCCATGAACGCGACGCGTGCAACGCCATCGGCGAGGCGTAGCGCCGTTTCGAACGATTCGGCCAGCCGCAGGCGAATATCCTCTTTGACCTTGATGCGATCGACTATCGCGTCGATGTTGTGCTTCTTCCTGAGGTCGAGAACGGGCGGCTCGTCGAGTTCATAGACCTCGCCATTGATGCGCGCACGGATGAAGCCTTGTGCCATCAGGTCCTGCATGAGCTGCACATGCTCACCTTTGCGTTCTGCTACGACCGGCGCCAGTAGCATCAGGCGAGTGCCTTCTGGCATTGCGAGAACCTGGTCGACCATCTGGCTAACGGTCTGTGCCTCGAGATCCGTGCCATGGTCCGGACAACGCGGGATGCCGGCGCGCGCATAGAGGAGGCGCAGGTAGTCGTAGATTTCAGTGACTGTGCCGACCGTCGATCTCGGATTATGCGAGGTCGACTTTTGTTCAATAGAGATGGCAGGCGAGAGGCCGTCGATATGGTCGACGTCAGGCTTTTCCATCATCGACAGGAACTGCCGTGCGTAGGCCGACAGGGACTCCACGTAGCGGCGCTGCCCTTCGGCGTAGATCGTGTCGAAGGCAAGTGAAGACTTGCCAGAGCCGGACAGGCCCGTGAATACAATGAGTTTGTCCCGCGGCAAACTCAGGTCGAGATTGCACAGGTTGTGCGTTCTCGCGCCGCGAATGTCGATGGACTTGGTGTGGATGGATTTCATGTGAGTACTGTAAACGCCGACCAACCTGCTAATATACGCCGCCCCCCGACTTCGGCGCAAAGACTCATTCAATGACGACAGACTCTGACAACGCGATAGCCGTGATGCTGCCCGGCGAAAAACGCGCCGTCGGCGTGGTTACCGGGATCGCCATGCTACGCATGTTTGGGCTGTTTTCGCTGTTACCTGTTCTGTCGCTGTACGCTGACCAGCTGGTGGGCGCCACGCCACTGTTGGTTGGTCTGGCTGTCGGCGCCTATGGGCTGACACAGGCCGGGCTGCAGATTCCGCTGGGTGCCTTGTCCGACAGGGTGGGCCGCGTGCCGGTCATTGTTGGCGGCCTGATCGTGTTTGCCGCTGGCAGCGTTTTCGCGGCCCTCGGCGAGACGATCTGGGATGTCATCATCGGACGACTATTGCAGGGTGCCGGCGCAATTTCCGCCACACTGACCGCGCTTGTCGCGGATGCGACGCGCGAGGAAGTCCGTACCCGTTCGATGGCTATTGTTGGCGTCATCGGCTTCGGCATGGCGTTCGTGGTTGCATTTATGGCGGGACCGGTCATCGCGGGGCAGTTTGGCGTGCCTTCGCTGTTCTGGCTTGCGGCAGGGCTGGCCGTCATCGCCGGTTTGCTGCTCAAGGGTTTGCCGGACAGCATCGAGAGGCCGGAAGCACGCCAGAGCTGGAATATACTGCCGGCATTCAGGCCTGATTTGCTGCGTCTCGACCTGTATGTCTTTCTGCTGCATGCGATCCTGACGGCAAGTTTTGTTGCATTGCCGTTCCTGCTCGTCAACCGACTCGGGATGCCCGTGACCGATTTTTGGCAGATGTACGTCGGCGCTCTCGGTGTGTCGCTCTTTGGGGCGATACCGCTGATCCTCAGCGATGAGCGCCAGGGCAAGACCCGGACCATCGCCATCGCGGTAATGCTGCTCCTGGCAGGAGAGCTGATGCTCGCCTTTGGCAGTTTCAGTCCCGCACTGGTGTTCATAGCACTGACCGTGTTTTTCGCGGGCTTCACTTTTCTCGAGGCGGGCCTGCCCGCGCGTTTGTCGCTGCTGGCTGATGGGGAGTTGCGTGGCGCCTCGCTGGGAGTGTTCTCCAGCGCGCAGTTTTTCGGCGCGTTTGTCGGCGGCCTGATTGGCGGCCGATTCCTTGCGTCCGGCCGTCCCTCGGACGTGTTTTTCGTCTGTGCGTTGCTCGCCGCGATCTGGCTGGCCTCATCGAGCCTGTTTAGCCGGCAATCCTAGAGAAATCGGGCTGGTATTTGGCCCATCAGGCTCTACAATAGGCGACCCTCACCTCATCGGTGAGCGAAAAAACAACTCGAAATCTTATCGACAGGGGACCGGATATGGCCCGCGGAATTAACAAAGTCATCATCGTCGGCAATCTCGGGGGCGATCCCGAAACGCGCTACATGCCCAGCGGCTCGGCGGTGACCAACCTAACAGTGGCCACGAACGAGAGCTGGAAAGACAAACAGACGGGTGAACAGAAAGACCGTACTGAAT
>CALZHX010000248.1 GCA_945787435.1 uncultured Woeseiaceae bacterium | reverse complement strand
CCGGTGGCGCCGGTTGCCCACGCGAGTTCAGCCTAAGCGTTGAAAAATTCTCTCAGAGAGGTCGATATGGCGTCGATTGTGCGGCCTTCAAGGGGATCAAATGAGGTCAGGTCCGATTCGTTCCTCAGCCAGGTAATCTGCCGCTTGGCGAGTTGGCGGGTTGCGTACAGTGCCCGCTTACCGGCCTCCTCCATGCTTAGCTCGCCATCCAGGTGCGCCCACAGCTGCCGGTAGCCGACCGAGCGCATGGATGGATGTTCAGCAGTCAGCCCGGGTCGTTCATGCAGCACTTTCACTTCATCCAGAAAGCTATTGTTTAACATCAGATTTAGTCGCTCTTCTATACGCTCATGCAGGACTCGCCGAGTTGCTGGCTGCAGCGCAATTTTCAAAAAGGAGAGATTATGATCCTGCGCTGTCCTGGCCCGTGAATGCCATTCGCTGAGCGGCGTGCCGCTCGCGAGATAGACCTCAAGCGCGCGCTGAATCCGCTGCCGGTCATTCGGTTTGATACGTTCTGCCGCCGCCGGATCAATTTCCTGGAGCCGCGCATGGATCGCCGGCCAGCCCGCTTTTTCCGCATCTGCGTCTATGGATGCGCGAATTTCCGCATCTGCGGAGGGTAGCTCGGCGATGCCGCCGATCAATGCCCGGAAATACATCATCGTGCCACCGACCAGTAACGGCACTCGTCCAGCAGCCTGGATGTTGCCGATCTCGCGTCGTGCGTCCCGGACGAAATCACCGGCCGAGTAGCCTTCTTCCGGATCCCGGATGTTAATCAGGCGATGTGGTGCGCGTTGCAATGTTTCGGCATCGGGCTTCGCCGTACCGATGTCCATGCCGCGATACACGAGAGCTGAATCAACACTGATGATATCGAACGGAAAGCGTTTGCACAGACTGATCGCGACATCCGTTTTTCCCGACGCCGTCGGCCCCATAAGACACACTGCGGTTTTCATGGCGGACTTTACTACTGGCCGCGCAGGAACAGCTTGTCGAGCTCAGTCATCGTGATCGCTGTCCAGGTCGGACGACCGTGATTGCATTGATCGGCACGATCCGTGACTTCCATCTCGCGCAACAAAGCATTCATTTCCTCGACGCTTAGCATGCGATTGGCGCGCACCGAGTGATGACACGCCATCGTTGCGAGGAAATCGTGGCACATGTCTTCGACGCGGTTACTCTCTCCTGCCTGTGACAGATCAGCCAACACATCGCGCAGCAGTGATTCAGCGTCGGCATTGCGCAGCAGTGCAGGCACTTCCCGAATAACGAGGCTGGTAGGCCCCGTGCGATCAATGATCAGACCGAGATTCTCGAATACACCGGCGGATCGCTCGACTATGTCGGCCTCACTCTGCGCGACCGCGACACTAGTTGGCACAAGCAGCGGCTGTCGGACGACAGCCTTGTCCTCGAACCCTGCTTTGAGTTTTTCATAGAGGATGCGCTCGTGCGCAGCATGCATATCGACAATGACCAGGCCAGTCGCATTCTCAGCTAGCACGTAGACGCCACCGATCTGGGCAAGCGCGTAGCCAAGCGGTGGGATCTGCGACGGCTCGCGGTTGATTTCGACGGCTGCAGCGGAACCCTGCGCTGAAAATGCCTGGTAGGCGGCCAGGGTCTCGCGAACAGCGCCAGGTAACGGCATGACCCTTTGCATTTGTGGCTGCGAATGGGGCATTGGTGCAGGAACTGCGGCGTGACCGCCGGGTCGTGTTTCGCTGAGCGCTGCTTCGACCGACTGGGTCACGATACCGTGAACACGCCTGCCATCACGGAAACGAACTTCGTGTTTTGCCGGATGCGCGTTCGCATCGACCGTAGCCGGATCCATCGTTATTGACAGCACGTACGCGGGGTAACGGCCGTGAAAAAGCACGTCTCGATACGCATGACGCGCGGCGTGCGACAGTGTCCTGTCCGAGATACTGCGGCCGTTGACGAACCAGTACTGCATATCCGGCTGGCTGCGATTGTAGGTGGGTAAGCCAATCCAGCCCGCGAGTGCGACGCCTTCGGTTTCATGCGATAGAGAAACCGCCTGTTCGGCGAATGCCTCGCCGCAAATTCTTGCTATCCGCTGCAGACGATCTTCATCCGTTCGCGCCGCAGGCAGCTGCATCACAGAGCGCCGATTATGCGTCAGGGTAAAGGCAACATCCTGCCGTGACAGCGCCAGTCGCCGGATCCACTTCTCGATGTGACCGAATTCAGTCCTCTCTGTACGCAGGAAACGTCGCCGTGCGGGCGTGTTGTAAAATAGATCGTGCACCTCGACGGTCGTCCCTTGCGGGTGCGCAGCCGGTCGCGGCTCTGAAACCACGCCATTGTCGGCCTCAACCTGCCATGCGGAATCTGAGTCGGCAGTTGCGGAGCACAGCGTCAGCCGCGCGACAGACGCGATGCTGGGCAGTGCCTCTCCTCGAAAGCCCAAAGAAGCCACGGCCTCGAGGTCGTCAAGGCTCGATATTTTGCTGGTCGCATGTCGCGACAGCGCCAGGGCGAGCTCATCCCGGCCGATACCCCCGCCATTGTCCCGGATCCGGATCAGCTTCTGACCGCCCGCCTGGATATCGATGTGCACGCTGTTGGCGCCCGCATCAAGACTGTTCTCGACCAGTTCCTTAACGACCGATGCCGGACGCTCGACGACTTCGCCGGCGGCGATCTGGTTGATCAGATGATTGGGGAGTTGCTGGATGGGCATCGATTGTCGCGCACATGGAGACGGCCCACCATTTTTTCAAAACGGCGGGCAAATGTCTTGTTAGAGCAGAATCAGCTTCCGGAGAAGATTGGAATCGACAGTGTCTGACCGACTCTTATCCTGTCGTTGCTCAGTCGATTTGCCGCCCGAATCGCCGCAGTACTTACGTTGTAGCGGTCTGCAATCTCGGACAGCGTATCGCCGCGACTAATGACATGATTAACCTGGCGTGTCGGGTTGCGGCGAACATCCATCGCGATCTGCGTATCGGGCGGCGGATTCGTGTAGAAGTAATTGCGAACGCCTCCAAGGATGGCATCTGCCAGCCTGGCCTGGTGCTTTGGATCGCGAAGCCTCTTTTCTTCCGATGGGTTTGAAATATAGGCCGTCTCGACGAGAATCGACGGCATGTCCATCGATTTGAGCACCAGGAGATTTGCCTGCTGCACGGTATTGCGCCGCACTCGCACCACGTCCTCGAGTTCGCCGATCACTTTGTCGCCTACATCGAGGCTCGCACTGAGCGATGCATTCTGGGACAGGTCAAGCAGCACCTCGGCGAGAACCTTGTCTTTGTCATCAAGTGAGACGCCGCCCACCGACACCGCTGCGTTCTCGCGTTCGGCCAGAAGTCGTGCTTCTTCGTCACTCGCTCCATTGAGTGACAATGCGTAAACCGTCGCACCATTGGCACGGCGATCGCTGACGGCATCCGCGTGGATCGAGATGAACAGGTCGGAATCGTATTTGTGTGCGATTTCCGTACGCCGGCGATGATCGATATATACGTCGCTACTGCGTATGAGTACCTCTCGCATGCCGTGCTCGGCATTGATACGTGCCGCGAGTTTCTTTGAAATTGCCAGTGCAACGTCTTTTTCCCGGGTACGCCCCTTACCGATCGCGCCGGGATCGTGACCACCGTGCCCTGCGTCAATAGCGACTACGATGTCGCGACCGGGCTTGTAGGATTCCGAGGCTCGCTTGACAGTCTGCGGACTGCTGGAGCGCTGCAGATCGATAACCAGGCGGTCACCGTAGGTGTTGTTGGGCCCCGCTGTGAAACTGCGTGAGCGGACGTTCTCATTCAGATCGAGAACGACGCGCAGCTGACCGTCGGCCTTGATGGCGCTGCGAATGCGTTTGACAGCGCCTGTGGAACCCGGCAGATCGGATGCCAGCGACGGCGAGAGTCGGCCTGCCTTGAGGTCTACAACGAGACGGTCAGGTCCTCGCAGAGTGAAAATAGCGTGTTCTGCCGGCTGGCTCAGGTCCAAAACCACCCTGGTTTTGCCGCCCTCAGCCCATATGCGGATATTTTCTACCGTCGGCGCAGCCTGCGCGGCCGTTGTGAACAGCGCAAAAAGCGTCATCAATAGCAGGCGTTGACGGTGCATCGCAGAAAATCGGGCTCTTAGTCGAGATTATGTCGGGTGAGTATACCGCCAGACGCACGAAATCCAAGAATTTTTTGTTCAAAATTATGAGGATATGGGTCTTAGTTAATCCTGTGAATTAGAACAGGCCGAATCGTCGATTTGGCGAACGAGTGCCTTGCCGCGTTCGCTCAGACCCTGCAGACGTGCGTCGCGTCCCGATTCGGCATAGCTGAGCTCCAGCCGCAGGTCCGCTGCGGCCATCAATCCCGGCGCTCGATCCGGCCATTCGACCAGTCGGAAGCCATCTTCGAGCTCGGTCCAACCCAGGTAGCGCAGCTCTTCCTCGTCTGCAATTCTATATAGATCAATATGATAGATGATTCTACCGGGAAGCTGGTAGGGTTCCACGAGGGTATAGGTCGGGCTGGGTACGGCACCCCTGTGTCCCATGGTTTTGATCAGAGCCCGGGCAAATGTGGATTTCCCGGCACCAAGTTCACCTTCGAGCAACACTGTCCAGCCCGCGGTATCAGGCGGCAATACCGCGTGCAGTTGCCCGGCGAGCGCAGCGGTCGCCTCGGCATCAGCGAGATGCAGGGTCATGGGTTGATCGCGCCTCGCAGCTCGCCCAGGAGATCAGACGCCAGCAGCCCGCGCTCGCCACCTGCCGCGCCCAGGTCTCCTGCCCGCGCATGAACTGCAACACCAACCGTTGCGGCGTCCTCAGGCGTCAGACCCTGCGCCAGCAAGGCAGCGATGATGCCGGTGAGCACATCTCCCATGCCGGGCGCGGCCATGCCGGGATTGCCCGCACTGCACAGCCAGGGAATCCCGGATGAGGCCGACACCAGCGTACCCGAGCCCTTTAGAACCGCTACCCCACCGTAGCGCCCGCGTAAATCGGAGAGCGCCTTGCGACGATCGGTCTGCACATCTGCTGCCGTGCAGTCGAGTAAGCGACCGGCTTCGCCAGGATGCGGCGTAATGACCCGTTTCTCGCTGAATTGCCGCGATTCGGCGAGCCAGTTGAGGGCATCCGCATCCCAGACCGCGAGCCGTTCGTCACTCTTGAGCAAAGCCATAAGACCGGCTGCCCATTCGGACCGGCCCAGACCTGTCCCTAAAGCAACAACGTCGGCCCTATCGAGCAATACTTCGAGATCACCCGCGCCTGCAATGCCGTGAGACATCAGTTCTGGCCGCGTCGCCACGATCAGCGCCGCGTGATCCGGGTGCGTCGCAATCGATACCAGCCCTGCACCCGCGCGCAAAGCCGCCTCAGCGCACAGCCGCACCGCACCCGGCATGCCCGGCCCACCGCCGATAACCAGAACGTGGCCGAAATCCCCCTTGTGTGCCGTTCGACGGCGTGGGCCCAGGTTTTTGCGCAAATGATCATCGTCAATGCGCCTGAATTCCGGCTGGCAGCCCTGACGACATTTGGGAGGCACACCCAGGTCCGAGAACACGATGTCACCGCAATAGTCCGCGCCATCTGAGAGATAAAGGCCTGCTTTGAGCCCGACGAACGTAACAGTGCAGTCCGCGCGCACCGCGAATCCCATCACGTTGCCGGTATCGCCGTGTATACCCGTCGGTATGTCGAGGGCGATTACTGCTGCTGTGTGGGAGTTGACCGCCGCCACGGCGAGCGCGAAGTCTCCCTCGACGTCGCGCTCGAGACCACTGCCCAACAAACCGTCCATGATGAGGTCCGCGTCCGGATCAAGTTGCCCGGACCAGGCCGTAACCACGCCTCCCTCCGCAGCGAATTCGCCATAGGCGGTCGCCGCGTCTCCAGCCAGGGACTCCGGGTCGACTACCGCGACCACTGAAACGGCTATGCCTTCACTGGCAGCGAGCCGTGCAACCACATAGCCATCGCCCGCGTTATTGCCGGCGCCGCATACGATCTGCCAGCGCCTGGCATCGGGGAACCGCTCACGGGCCTCAGTTACCGCGGCGGCGCCGGCCCGCGTCATGAGCGTATAACCTGGAATCCCCTCGCCCTCGATCGCCGAGCGATCGATTTCACGGACGGTTGCTACCGAGTAAATATCAACAGGCAACGTAGACATGACGGCGATTATACTGTGCCGCGACGAGGAACATGTATTGCAACAACCAATTAAACATTCGGCGCAGGAACTGGCCGGGCTGAAAGCCGACATAGTTCGCTGGAGCGAAGAGCTGGGATTCCAGCAGTTGGGTATCAGCGATGTCGACCTGACCACAGCGGAGTTGCGTCTCGGGGAATGGCTCGCTGAGGATTTTCACGGTGAAATGGATTACATGGCCAGGCACGGCAGCAAACGCAGCCGTCCAGCCGAACTCGTTCCGGGCACACTGCGGGTGATCTCTGTGCGCATGGACTACCTGCCCCCGGACCAGGAGCAGTCGGCAGACCTCCTGGACCATGATTCCAGGGCCTACATATCGCGCTATGCCCTTGGGAGGGATTACCACAAGGTCATCAGGCGACGCCTGCAGAAACTCGCATCGCGCATCGAGCAACAGATAGGTAGCTTCGGCTACCGCGCATTTGTTGACAGCGCACCTGTCCTCGAGAAACCGCTCGCCGAAAATGCGGGGCTTGGCTGGACAGGCAAGCACACAAACCTGATTAACTCCGAAGCCGGCTCGTGGTTCTTCCTGGGCGAGTTGTATACGGACCTGCCACTTCCCGTCGACGAGAAAGCGAGCGCGCACTGCGGTACCTGCCGTGCCTGCATCGATATTTGCCCAACTCGGGCGATTGTCGCGCCGTTCCAACTCGATGCCCGGCGCTGTATTTCGTACCTGACCATCGAGCTCAGAGATGCCATCCCGCTCGAGTTCCGTGAGGCCATAGGGAATCGAATTTATGGCTGTGACGATTGTCAGTTGTGTTGTCCCTGGAATAAGTTCGCCCGACCAAGTGCCGAAGAGGACTTTGTGCCACGACACGGCCTCGATGACATCGACCTCACCGAGCTGTTTTCGTGGAGCGAGGCAAAATGGCTCGAGCGCACGGCCGGCAGCGCGATAAGGCGTATCGGCTATGATTGCTGGCTGCGTAACATCGCCGTTGCTTTGGGCAACGCCAGGACAACAACAGAGGTCATTGCAGCACTGCAATCGCGACTCGATCACGATTCAGATATGGTCATTGAACACATTGAGTGGTCGCTCGCACGGCACAAGGAGACACAGCATGTTTGAAGCACCGGCTTCGCCCTACCTCGTTCCCTTTGATGGCACCTTTCGCGTCGGCGAGGCACCAACAACCCCTGGAACGGATGGGCCGCGCCACACAGGCAAAAACCGCAAGCAAAACAAACGCAACCTGAACCGCTTGCAGCGTGTACTGTCCGCAGGCGACAAGCACGCCGTGTTGCTTGTCTTCCAGGCGATGGATGCCGCAGGCAAGGACAGCACTATTCGCGCCGTCATGCAGGGTGTCGATCCGTCCGGCTGCCAGGTTTTCAGTTTCAAGAAACCGTCGAGCCTCGAACTCGATCACGACTTCCTGTGGCGCACGACCTGCCGTCTACCCGAACGTGGGCGCATTGGCATTTTCAATCGCAGCCAGTATGAGGAGGTTCTTGTCGTACGTGTACACCCCAAGATTCTTGGTTACCAGAAACTGCCGGGTGAAATTGACATGAATGCGATATGGGACGACCGGCTGACATCCATCCGGCAACAGGAAGAACACCTTGCGCGCAATGGCACCGTCATCCTCAAGTTCTGGCTCAACGTATCCAAGGACGAACAAAAGCGTCGCTTTCTTTCGCGTCTCGATGAGGCCGACAAGAACTGGAAGTTCGAACCCAATGACGTCAAGGAGCGCAGGCACTGGGATGACTACATGCAGGCCTATGAAGAGGCGTTAAACGCAACCTCGAGACCGTGGGCACCGTGGTACTCCATTCCGGCCGACAACAAACCCTACATGCGAGCACGTGTGGCAGACATCATTATCGACGCTCTCGAGAGTATTGGCCTGAAGTACCCGGAACCGTCCGACGAAGACCGGGCCGAGTTCGCGGAAGCACGAAATGAGCTTTGCATCGACAAACAGTGACGCAGTTCACACCCAATGTGTGG
>CALZHX010000247.1 GCA_945787435.1 uncultured Woeseiaceae bacterium | reverse complement strand
ATGCCGGTTCGCGGTGCATTAGCCGTGCGCACTGTATTTAACATGCTCGGGCCTTTGACCAATCCAGCCGCACCACCGTATCAAGTGATCGGCGCCTGGAGCACCGATGCCGCTCGATTGATGGCGGACGCGTTGGCCGGCATGCCTATTGAGAGGGCATTCGTTGTACACGGCGAACCCGGGTGGGACGAAGCGACGCCTGTCGGCGAGTTCACGTTGTTTGATGTGACACCAGGCAGCGTCAATGAACTGCAACGCACACCGGAAGACTATGGCGTCACACGCTGCTCTGCCGAGCAGCTTGCCGGCGGCGACGCCGAGTACAACGCGCAGGAACTGATGCGTGTATTTACTGGCGATGACAAGGGCGCCCACCGAGACGCGTTACTGATGGGAACATCGCTCGTTCTCGAGGTGCAAGGGAGTGCGCAGGACGCGAAACAGGGCGTCGAGATGGCAGCAGCAGGCATTGATAGCGGTGCCGCAGCCGCCTTCCTGGACAGACTAAGAAAACACTTTGAAACGACATGAGCGACTTCCTGCAATCCATGGCAACACTGAGTGCTGAGCGAGCCGCGGCAACTGGCAGTATCTCGGCCGCTGATCTCGACAAGGAGGTCGTACCGTTGCGCCTCGGGGTGTTCGACGTTATTGCCGAGATCAAGGATCGCTCACCGGCCGAAGGCGAACTCGCCACCGAGAGCGGCGACAGGTCGCAGCGTGCCCGGGAATACGCAAGTGGCGGCGCGGCTGCGATCTCGGTTCTTACCGAACCAAGCCGATTTGATGGATCGCTCGACCACCTCAGGGACGTCGTTGCCGCGGTTCCGAATACGCCTGTCATGCGTAAGGACTTCCTGGTCGATCCCGTGCAGATTCTGGAAGCGAGGGCGGCAGGAGCGAGTGGAGTCTTGTTGATAGCGACCATGCTCGACGACGCACAAATCAGGTCCATGCTGGACTGCGCCGCGGAGCATGAGTTGTTCGTTTTACTCGAGTCTTTCGATGAACAGGACCTGGTGCGGACAGCACGGCTACTCGATAACTCTGCCGATCAGCAGAGGGCAGAGAGGGGGCAGCTGCTGTTCGGTGTCAATACACGTGATCTTCGAACGCTGCATGTCGACCCGGAGCGCCTGCGGAATCTGGCGCCGGTGCTGCCGGCAGGCCGCTGCGTTGCTGAGAGCGGTCTGCACGACGCGGCGGATGCTGCGGCCGTGGCGGGACTCGGATATCAACTGGCGCTGGTCGGTACAGCGTTGATGCGCAGCGATGCCCCGGCAACACTCGTTCAGGAAATGCGAACAGCGGGCAGCGCAAGGATCGCGGCATGAGCATGATCATAAAGATATGCGGATTGCGTGATGCGGCAACTGTTGCAGCAGCCATAGAGGCTGGCGCGGACGCCATCGGATTCGTGTTTGCCGAGTCACCGCGACGGGTCAGTGTCGAGCAGGCATTCGACGCTGTTAGTGGCATAGGGGCCAGCGTTAAACGGGTTGCCGTCATGCGCCACCCGTCAAGCGACGAGTGGCAGGAGGTCCTCGAGAATTTCGCACCCGATATTTTGCAGACTGACATTGAAGATCTCGCGGAGCTGGAAGTTCCGCCACACGTGCAGGCCTGGCCAGTGTTTCGTGAAGGTGGTCGCATCCCGTCGCTGGATCTGCCGTATGTGTTCGTGTACGAGGGTCAGTCGAGTGGTGCCGGTGAGACCGTGGATTGGGTGCGCGCAGCGGCGCTGTCTAAAAAGGGCCGCATGGTTCTTGCTGGCGGGCTCGACTCCGGCAACGTCACCCGGGCGATCCGAGAGGCGCGCCCCTGGGGCGTCGATGTATCGAGCGGTGTCGAGTCGTCACCAGGTGTAAAGGATAACGAAAAGATCAGTCAGTTTATTGGTGCAGTGCGCGCCGCGGAGAATGAAGCATGAAGTCGCAACTTGGGGCTGACGAAGCACGATTCTTACTCGAGGCCCAGATCAATGGTGAATTGCCGGACGAACGAGGTCGCTTCGGACCGTTCGGCGGTCGCTACGTACCGGAGACCCTGGTGCCGGCATTCGAACGCCTTGAAGAAGGTGTGCGCCGCTACTTGCACGATCGGGAATTTCAGCATGACTATCGCAGGGAATTGCGCGAATGGGTTGGGCGGCCTACGGCGCTGAGCCATGCGCCGCAACTTAGCGAACGCTGGGGCACCGACGTCTGGCTGAAGCGCGAGGACCTCGCACACACCGGTGCGCACAAGATCAATAACGCGATTGGCCAGGCACTGCTTGCGAAACGCCTTGGCGCAAAACGCGTCATTGCCGAAACAGGAGCCGGCCAGCACGGAGTAGCGTCCGCCGCTGCATGCGCACGAGTCGGGTTGCCATGTAGCGTGTACATGGGTGCGGTGGATATCGAGCGCCAGGCACCGAACGTCGATCGCATGAACCGGCTCGGTGCTGAAGTTGTTGCCGTCGAAACCGGTGACAAGACACTGCGCGCCGCTATCGACGAGGCGCTGCGCAACTGGGTTACCGACCCATCCGGTATTTACTACCTGCTTGGTTCTGCTGTCGGGGCGCATCCGTATCCGTACCTGGTGCGAGAACTGCAGTCGGTCATTGGGCTCGAAGCGCGGCAGCAGATGATCAGTCAGGCGGGCGGTCTTCCGGATGTTGTGTTTGCATGTGTAGGAGGTGGCTCGAATGCTATTGGCCTTTTCTACCCATTGCTGGCAGACGACATCGAACTTGTCGGGGTTGAAGCGGGTGGTACCGGTGATGGGCTCGGTGAGAATGCTGCGACACTGGCGACGGGCACACCGGGAGTACTGCAGGGCTCTTACACGATGATCCTGCAGGATGGCGACGGCCAGGTTCAGGAGACACATTCAATCTCGGCCGGCCTGGATTACTCCGGTGTCGGCCCCGAACATGCCTTGCTGCAGGCGACCGGGAGGGTCAGGTACGTTTCGGCGAGCGACGATGAATCGCTCGCGGCACTCGAAGAGCTTTGCGAGACAGAAGGCATCCTGACTGCACTGGAGACTTCACACGCCTATGCGGCGGCGCGAAAATGGTCACAGGAGAACCCTGGCAAGCGCGTCCTGATCGGAAATTCAGGACGCGGCGATAAGGACATGCCAACATTAACCAAGTACCCGGCGAGGATCCGTACGCATGCCCGCGCATGAACGACTGACAGCAGCTATCGTTACTGCGAACGACGACAACCGCCCCGCGCTGGTGCCATTCATTACGGCTGGTTACCCGGAGCCCGGTGAGTTTATTAACACCCTGAGGGCGATCGCGGAAGTGGGTGATGTCATCGAACTCGGTATCCCGTTCTCCGATCCGATGGCGGACGGTATGACGATCCAGCGTTCCAGCTACGTCGCACTGCAGGAGGGCGTAAGCCTCGAGTGGATATTCGGCGAGCTTGAAATGGCAGGCGTGCTTGGCACGCCGCTGGTCATGATGTCATATCTCAATCCACTACTGGCTTTCGGCTACGAACGGCTGGCCGAGCGTGCCAGGGCGACCGGCGTCTGTGCGTTTATCGTCCCCGACCTGCCGTACGAGGAATGCGAGGAGCTACGGCAAGCGCTGGAGAAAGAAGGACTGGGCCTCATACAGCTCGTGACACCGGCGACACCGCGGGAGCGGCTCAAGATGCTCTGCGATGCGTCGCGCGGGTTCGTCTATGCGGTCACCATTACCGGTATTACGGGTGGCGATGCCGGCTTGCCTGATGATCTTGCCGACTACCTCGACGACGTTGCCTCCGTTGCGGAGATTCCCGTCTGCGCAGGTTTCGGAATACGGGGGCCGGACGATGTAGCCAACGTGGCCCGGCATGCCGCGGGCGCGATCGTAGGCTCAGCACTCGTTGAGGTACTTGAAGAAGGCAGGGACCCGAAAGCGTTCCTGCGGACCCTCGGGGGCAAATGAAAAAGCTGACGTCATCCGAGTCGCTGGTCACGATTAACCACTTCAAGAACGTACTTGAAAGCGAAGGCATCGCCTGCCGCATCAAGAACGAATATCTTGGAGGGATCGCCGGTGAAATGCCCTTGACAGAGGTTTGGCCGGAGCTGTGGGTAATCAACGAGCTGGACTACGATCGCGCGAAACAACTGATTGATGCTGCGATTGTCGAGGAAAGTCCGCAGCGACCGTGGAAGTGCGGCACGTGCGGTGAAGAAAATGAAGGTCAGTTCGCTGCGTGCTGGAATTGCGGCGAGCTCGGATAGGCTGCGAGCGTGGGGTCTTTCACGCCGCAAGTAAAGCGAAGCGTAGCGAGCCATGAAGGCGGGGAAGTCCCCGGGATCGCAGCCTGTGCAACTACGGCATGCCTCGGGCGAGTAGCCGCGTCCCGGCAATCTCGGATCGTAGCAGCGCCGAAACTTTCTCTGGCTGAATCGGCCGGCTGATCAGGAATCCCTGTGCGAGATCGCAATTGCAGCTTCTGAGGAACTCAAGTTGTGTCAGGGTTTCGACACCTTCAGCGGCGACTTCAATATCGAGACCCTGTGCCATGGCGATGGCTGCACGAACGATACGTTGGTGGCTGTCGTTCTCCTCGACATCGGCGATCAGGGACTGATCGAGTACAAAGCTGTCGATGAAGCCATTGTCGAGTGACTCGAAAGATACATCGCGCGTGCCGAAGTGATCGAGAGAAATTCGAACACCGAGCCTGCGTAGCGACCGCAGAGTGTCTAGTTCATTCGTGCGTTTGCGCACGACATCACCATCGCCAATCTCGAGTTCCATGCAACCAGGGTCGATGGCGGTGTTCCGAAGTGACTCAGCAACCGCATCGACGAGTCGTTTGTGCATTAACTGCTGTGGCGACAGGTTGATGGCGATAGAGAGGTCGGGTAGCTCAAACCGGCGTTGCCAGGCAGCGAGCTGCCGGCATGCAGTTGCGATAACCCACTCACCAGCGGAGTGAATAAGGCCGCTGCTTTCGAGAATGGGCAAAAAGCGTGCAGGTGGTAGCAAGCCAAAGCGCGGATGCTGCCACCGCAGCAGTGCCTCGAGGCCAATCAGGCGGCCGGAGCCAAGATCGATGCGCGGTTGGTAATGCAATGCAAACTCGTTGCGCACGAGCGCGTGTCGCAAGCCAACCTCGAGCTCTTCGCGCTGCTCGAGCTTGGTGTTCAGGGCGGTCGAGTAATACTGGAAGCGCCCGCCGCCACGTTTTTTCGCTTCGTACATCGCGAGGTCGGCCGCCTTAATGAGACGATCCGCTGCTTCGCCGGACTCCGGATAAATCGCGATGCCAATACTCGGTGTTGCATAGACTTCACTGTTGCCGATCTCGTATTTCTCAGAGAGTACCAGCAGCAATTTCTGTGCTGCTGCTGCGGCATTCCCCGAATCGCCAAAGTCTTCGAGACAGACGACAAACTCATCGCCGCCCCAGCGGCCCGAGAAATCACCAATGCGCAGATGCTTGCGCAAGCGGCCGGCAACCTGGCACAGGAGCGCATCGCCGATGTCATGACCGAGCGTGTCATTGACTGACTTGAAGCGATCGAGATCAATGAACAACACAGCAAGCGGAGCAGACTTTCTCTGGCTACGGCCCAGCGCCCTGGCGAGTTGCTCGGTGAACAGACTGCGATTGGGCAAGCTCGTGAGCTCGTCATACTGCGCAAGTTTCTGTAGTTCGCTGGTCTTCTTCGAAATTTCGGTGATGTCGCGGAATGTAACCACGCCGCCGATCAGATCGCGATTGCCGTCATACAGGCCCTGGCCATTGAGCGACAAAATCGTGTCCGGCTGTTCCGGCATACGGTAAACCGCAACCTGGTTCGTGAATTTTTCACCACTGCGCGCACGCATGAGTGGCAGATCGGCCGAGTTGGGGTAATTCTCTCCCTGCTCGTCGATACAACAAAACATCTGGCCCCAGGTTGAGTCGGGCTGCATGCGTGGCCCGAGGCCGAGGATCGTCCGGGCTGCCGGGTTAATGTCGAGAACATGACCCTCGGAGTCGATGACGATGACGCCATCATTGATGTTCCGCAGTACCGACAACACCGTGACATCGGTGTCGGACAGGCGGTGTTGCAGGCGATGTCGTTGCACTGCGTGTTCGAGAACAGTCTCTTGTCCCTCGACAGTAATGTCGTCCACGCAGATATAGGCCTGCGCGCCGGCACGAACGGCGGCGATACCGCGATGCTCACGATCCCTGGTCGTCAATGCGATAACAGGGTGTTGCCCGAGGGAGTTGATCAGTTCGGCGATGGACTGTCCGGACTGCGCGATCGTCGGCCCGGCCTCGAGCAGTACGATATCCAGTACGGATGGAGCATCGTTCGGTAGCTCCAGTTTGGCGGACCGCGTCAGAAGCGCGCAGAAAGGCAGAGTTTCCAGTTCGCCCAGATAGTCGGAAGCGAATTCACCGCGGCCGAGATAGAGGATCGAGTGCCCTGCCATAATTCCTTTTCTTGTTGTTTAATCGAGGTGGCCGTTGTCGCGACGGGCCACGCGAATAATACCAGAATTGTGTGAAATGACAGATGCT
>CALZHX010000246.1 GCA_945787435.1 uncultured Woeseiaceae bacterium | reverse complement strand
TACCTTGTGCCGGGCCTGACCAACAACCTGCCTACCTCAGGCGTGGTATCAGTCGATCTCGACAGCGACGACTGGATGCTCTACGACCGTCCAGAGACGAAACTCGTCTGCTACGACTACCCAAAAAAGCACCAATAGCGCCTCAACACTCCGGCACGTTAACTGCGAGCCCGCCTTGCGACGTCTCCTTGTAGCTTGACGACATATCGAGACCGGTCTGGCGCATCGTTTCTATGACCTGGTCGAGTGACACGATGTGCGTACCGTCGCCATGCATCGCAAGCCGAGCAGCATTGATAGCCTTGACGGCGCCCATCGCGTTACGCTCGATGCACGGAATCTGGACAAGACCACCAATCGGATCGCAGGTAAGGCCAAGATTGTGTTCCATGCCGATTTCCGCCGCTTCCTCGACATGATCATTCGATCCGCCAAATGCGGCCGCCAGCCCCGCGGCCGCCATCGAACAGGCAACACCAACCTCTCCCTGGCAACCCATCTCCGCACCCGAGATCGAAGCATTCACCTTGTACAGGATGCCGATTGCTCCGGCCGTAAGCAGAAATGTCCGTATACCCTCTTCCGATGCGTCCGGAACGAAACGCTCGTAGTACATCAGCACGGCCGGGATTAATCCGGCCGCGCCATTGGTCGGAGACGTAACGACACGCCCACCCACAGCATTTTCTTCGTTGACAGCTATCGCAAATGCGTTGACCCATTCCATCGCATCGATTGCTGATGGCTCGCCCCGTTCTAAAAGTCGACGATGCAACTTCGCCGCCCGGCGTGGCACTGCCATACTGCCCGGCAAGACGCCGTCGCTCACGAGGCCGCGTTCTATGCACGCACGCATGGCCTGCCAGATACCCGACAGGCGATTCTCAATATCCTCTGCACCGCGCCAATGTCGCTCATTCGTATGCACGAGTTCGGCGATACTCAGCCCATTCTCCGCGGCAACCTGCAATAACGAGTTGCCGCTGTCGAACAGGAAAGGTGGATCGCCTTGCTGGTTCGTTGGCTCAGGCTCGTCATTGCGGGCGATGAATCCTCCACCCAGCGAATAGTATTTCTCATCAGCAAGGATTTCGCCGGAGCCGGATTTCGCGACGAAGTGCATGCCGTTGGTATGCCGCGGCAACTCGTCCCCGTACTCGAATC
Organism: uncultured Woeseiaceae bacterium; assembly: GCA_945787435.1. GTDB lineage: Bacteria > Pseudomonadota > Gammaproteobacteria > Steroidobacterales > Woeseiaceae > UBA1847. Next base: position 2,942 of record CALZHX010000246.1, on the reverse strand, counting down.
GCAGATGCGTGTCGGGGTCAAACTCGATGTCACCAACACCTGTAACGCTGAGGCGCTTGTCATCGTGAACACGCCGCAGGATGCCTTCCACGGCATCCGGATCGATCGTCTCGGGCTGCAGACCCATCAATCCAAGAACCACCGCTGAATCCGTGCCGTGGCCTTTGCCCGTATAAGCCAGCGAGCCGTGCAGCGATATTTCGATCTCCGCAACCTGGCTCGCGACAGATTCAATACCCGCCGCGAACGCGTGCGCGGCCTTCATCGGCCCGACCGTGTGCGAGCTCGATGGCCCGATTCCTATCTTAAAGATGTCAAAAATACTGATTGCGGCCATGTTCAGTCCGATTCGAGTGACAACAGGCTGGCATTGCCACCCACGGCGGATATGTTATTGCTGACGGTAAACTCGGTACCGAATCGTGGCAGGTAGTGTGGTCCACCGGCTTTCGGGCCGGTACCCGACAACCCTCGCCCGCCGAATGGCTGTACGCCGACAACGGCACCAATCATATTGCGATTGATGTAGAAATTGCCGGCACCAGACTGCTCGGCCATCGCGCGGGCGCGCGAGTCTATGCGGCTGTGCAGGCCCATGGTCAGGCCATAGCCGGTCGCATTGATCGCATCAATCGTCTTGCCAAGATCCTTGCCGCGAAACCGGAGTACATGCAATACGGGGCCGAAAACCTCTCGCTCGAGAACATCGATGGAGTCGATCTCGATCAGCGTTGGCGCGAAGAACGTCCCCGATTTAGTCTCCTCATCGAGCGCGCAGCGGTGTATCACCCTGGCGTCATCACCCATTCTCGCCACGTGTGCATCAAGCAACGCCCGCGCCTCGTCGTCGATTGCCGGCCCGACATCCGTCGACAACAGCGCCGGATCGCCGATCACGAGTTCGTCCATATGGCCGACGAGCATCTCGATAACACGTGGGGCAATGTCTTCCTGCACGCACAATAGTCGCAGTGCCGAGCACCGCTGCCCGGCGCTGTTGAAGGCAGAGTAAACGCTGTCGAGAACAACCTGTTCCGGCAGCGCAGAACTGTCTGCAAACATCGCATTCTGGCCGCCGGTCTCGGCAATCAACACCGCGATAGGTCCGTCACGTCCCGCCAGCGTCCGGTTGATCAGATGCGCTGTTTCCGTTGAGCCCGTAAACGCAACACCGGCAACGCGCGGGTCAGCCACCGCTCTGCCACCGATTGCAGCGCCGTCGCCCGGCAGAAAATGCAAAACAGCAGGCGGAATTCCAGCCTCCAGTAACAGTTCCACGGCGCGAAAAGCAACCAGTGGCGTCTGTTCCGCCGGCTTCGCGAGCACCGCATTGCCGGCTGCCAGCGCCGCTGCTACCTGGCCCGTAAAGATCGCTAACGGAAAATTCCACGGACTGATACAGACGAACACTCCCCTGCCACGAAGGCCATGTGTGTTGCGCTCGCCCGTCGGTCCTGGAAGCTCGTTGGGCTCCCCGAAGTGTGCGCACGCCTGTGCCGCGTAATAACGCAGAAAATCGACAGCCTCTCGTAACTCCGATATTGCGTCGGGAATCGTCTTGCCAGCCTCAGCGACACACAAGCCAAGCAGTTCGGGCGTATGTTTCTCAAACAGGTCCGCCGCACGGCTCAAGATCGCAGCACGTTCGTCCGCAGGTGTGCGATCCCAGGCAATCTGCCCTGCGACAGCGAGGTCGAGCGCCGCATCGACATGCCCGGGCTCGGCGAGCTGACAAATGCCGACGATCTGCTCGACGTCAGACGGATTACGAGATGCTTCCCTGGCACCCTGCATCGCCTTGCCACCCACAAGAGGATGCGCCTTATGCGTCTTGTCCGCTTCTGACTGCATTTCCGCGAGCAGCGCGGCACTGATTTTGTGATCCGGGAGATTGATACCTCTCGAGTTCTGCCGTTCATCTCCGAACAGCTGCGCCGGGGGTACGATAGCGGGGTGCGGCAAATAGTCCTTGCCGCGTGTGGTCGCAAGCGGATCGGCGACGATTTCACTGACATCGACCGACTCATCAACAATCCGATTAACGAAAGATGTGTTCGCACCGTTTTCGAGCAGGCGGCGCACCAGGTAAGGCAACAGGTCTTCATGACTGCCAACCGGTGCATACACCCGGCACGGGCGGTCGAACTTGTCCGTATCGATAACTTCCCCGTACAGCTCCTCGCCCATGCCATGCAACCTCTGGAACTCATAGTCACGGCGTGAACCGGCGTAGTACATGACACTCGCAAGCGTATGCGCATTGTGGGTGGCGAACTGCGGATACAACGCACTGCCTGCGGCCAGCGCCTGCCGCGCGCAAGCGAGGTAGGAGATGTCGGTATGCGCTTTGCGAGTGAATACAGGATAGCTGCACAGACCCTCCTCCTGCGCGCGCTTGATCTCGGTATCCCAGTACGCGCCTTTGACGAGGCGCACTGGTATACGCCGCCCCACATCCCCGGCCATCCCGGTAAGAAAACTGACCACATTGCGCGCCCGGCGCTGGTAAGTCTGTAAGGCGAGCCCAAGTCCCTCGTACCCGCTTAATGCCGAGTCACGGTACACGCGCTCGAAAATTTTCAGCGAAATTTCCAGCCGATCCGCCTCTTCTGCATCGATGGTCAACGCGATTCCGGATTCCTTCGCATGGACGGCAAGCTCGGTAGCGCGCGGCACGAGCTCGGTCATCACGCGATCGCGCTGCATCCAGGAGTACCGCGGGTGCAGCGCAGATAGTTTTACCGAAATACTGGCGGCCGAAAAAATGTCGCTGGCGGGTCCCTGCGGCCCGGCACCGATGCGTTGAATCGCGTCATGGTAAGCGTCGAAGTAACGCTCCGCATCCGCCTCAGTAAGGGCCGCCTCTCCGAGCATGTCGAATGAGTATCGATAGGCCTCGTTGTTCTTCTTTGCGGCCCTTGCCAGTGCCTCATCGATAGTCC
>CALZHX010000245.1 GCA_945787435.1 uncultured Woeseiaceae bacterium | reverse complement strand
GCGCCAAGTTCGACCACGACGGTGGCACCTGCAACAACGTCGCTAACGACGATTTCAAAAGGGATTGATTCGAGCGCGATCTTTGGCGCGTCGATATCGACGGCCTGTGCGCCAGCTGGCAAAGCCATGGCACCAAGAAAGACGAGTCGTGTGAGAATCTGCAAGCTGCGTTTATTGATGTTGTTTATCCCGCGCACCGCTTGGCGGCATGGTAACACGCGGTACAAATACCCAGCTATGACGAAAAAGAAAAACATCCCGCTCCGGACGGAGCTAAAAAAACTACTTCGCAATCAGCCAGATACGCAAACGATGGAGCTGCTCGTACCCGACATCCTGGGCATATTGCGCGGCAAACGCATACGCCGATCGAGCTTCGAGAAAACCTGTGATGAGGCGTTCGGGTTTTGCGGTGGCACATTGCTGATGAGTGCACTCGGCTCAGTACTGCCGGGCATGATCGGGGACGACGACGGCGATCCGGATACACCCTGTCGACTTGTCCCTGGCAGCATTGCACCGGTGCCGTGGGCAAACAAACCGACTGCCCAGGCGCTGTTTCGAATGTATGACAACAGCGGCCAACCGTATTTCGCCGATCCGCGCGCAGTGCTCGAGCGATCTATCGCGCCGCTGAAGAAAATGGGCCTGAAGATCGTTATGGCGACAGAGCTTGAGTTCTACCTGCTCGACGCCAGGGCAGACAGTCCCACCCCGCTCGCCGCGCGAGTGCCCGGCATTGGCCGGCCACAACCCGGACCACAGGTTTACCATCCGGACGACTTGCAGGAAATTGAACCGTTTCTCGATGAACTGTACGAATACTGTGAGATACAGGGGATACCGGCGGATACCGCGACCTCCGAATTTGCGCCCGGGCAGTTCGAGATCAACCTGCAACACATTGACGATCCTGCCCTCGCCTGCGACCACGCGGTGCTATTGAAGAGAGCGATCAAGGCGGTCGCACGCAAACACGGCTACGTCGCCTGCTTTATGGCGAAGCCATTCGCCGAAGAGTCCGGTAGCGGTCTGCACGTTCACATGAGTCTCGTAGACCGTCACGGCAATAACTATTTCTCTCACGGTCGAGACTCGCTGGCCGTTCCGCCGTTTTCGGCGCGCCTGCGGCACGCAGTCGGCGGGTTGTTAAAAACAATGCCCGAAGCCACTGCCATATTCGCGCCAGTTGCCAATTCCTATCGGCGCCTGTTACCGGAGAACTTTGCGCCGGTAGAACCGAACTGGGGCGTCAATCATCGCGCCGTTTCGGTCCGCATTCCTCAGGCCGACAAGAAGAATCTACGATTTGAACACCGCGTCGCCGGCGCAGATGCCAATCCATACCTGGTAACGGCCGCCATTGCGGCCGGTGTGCACTATGGTCTGAAAAACAAGTGTGATCCGGGTCGAATGGTCGCAGAAGGCGAATCGATCACGTTAAAGACAGGCATCCCCGATCGCTGGGACTATGCGATCGACAAGTTCTCCCGCAGCAAGATCCTGCCCGAGTACCTTGGCGAACGGTACTGCAAGTACTACGCCCTCAATCGACGTGGGGAATGCCGGGAGTATCACAACGTGATCAGCCCGCTCGACTTCGACTGGTACCTGCGCGCCGTCTAGTTGGTCGCAGGTGCCGCAGCGCCAGCGTTGGGGCGCCTGGGGTCTGATGCGCCGCGGAACAGGCCATCACGATAAGCGGTAGTTTGCAGACTCGTGTAGGTCGAACCCTTGACGACAACTTTGTGGCCGCGCTCTTCGAGCAATTTAATGGTATCCGCTCCAAATCCCACCTCAACCTGAAGCTGATCGGGAAACCACTGGTGGTGCATCCGTGGCCGGTGCGCTGCATCCGCGATATTCATGCCGTGGTCGATGACATTGATGATCATCTGCAGGACCGCCGTAATGATCCTGCTGCCACCCGGGCTACCGGTCGCAAACCAGGGCTCGCCGTCCGCGAACACGATGACAGGGGTCATAGAACTCAGCGGTCGCTTGAGCGCCTCGACAGCATTCGCCTCACCTCCGAGCAAGCCATAGGAGTTCGGTGTGCCGGGTTTCGAAACGAAGTCTCCCATCTCGTTGTTGAGCAGAAAGCCCGCGCCGGCGACCGAGATTCCCGAGCCGTAGGACGATTCCAGCGTATAGGTGTTCGAAACAACATTACCGTGGCTGTCCATGACCGAGAAATGCGTCGTGTCCTCGCTTTCTGGCAGTGGCGGGACACCGGCCGAGACGTCCGTCGATGGCCTGGCCCACTTCATGTCGATCGAGTCGGCGAGCTCAGCGGCATATTCCTCACTCAGTAACCATTCCTGCGGCACAGCGTAAAAATCCGGGTCACCCAGGTGCTCACTGCGATCTGCATAAGCGAGCCGCATAACCTCGGCCAGCAGGTGGATCTTGTCTGCGCTGCCACGACCCATCTCGGCGATTGGGAAATGCGATAACACGTTGAGCATCTGCAACACATGCAAGCCGCCCGAGCTCGGTGGCGGCATCGCGGCGATCTCATAGCCGCGGTACTCGCCGCGGAGTGCTTCCCGAACCGCCGGTTTGTACGCCGCAAGTGACGCCATGTCGATCAGGCCACCACCGGCCTGCATCTCCGCGACGATCTTCCCGGCAATTGCGCCTTTGTAAAACGCGTCGGCACCTTCGTCTGCAATCAGTTGCAGCGTATCGGCAAGGTCGGACTGCACCAGCCGCTCACCGAATTCGTAAGGCTCACCGCCGTCCTTGTAGAAATAACCGCAGGTCGCTGCGTTACGACAATTGCGTTCTTTGCGTCTGGCAAGCTGGTTGGCGAGATCGTGAGTTACATCGATGCCGTCTCGGGCGAGGCCGATAGCCGGCTCAACAAGCCGTTTCCATGGCAACTGCCCGAACTCCTGGTGTGCATGCCAAAACCCTGACACCGTGCCCGGCACCGCGGATGCGAGGTGGCTGGTGCGCGGAAGATTCGGGTCGGCGTCGCCGTTTTCATCAAGGAACATGTCGCGCGTCGCACCGAGTGGCGCTATTTCGCGATAGTCGATGGCCGTCG